>NZ_JBSGDD010000136.1:0-12253 GCF_053602195.1 Kitasatospora sp. NPDC004531
GCCTGCGTGGCGGCGGGCGCCAGTGCGGCGGCCGGCGGGCGGGCGGTGCGGCGGCGCGGACGGGTGGTGCGCGGGCGGCGGCTGCTGACCTGGGCGGCCGGCACGCTGGGCCTGGTGCTGGTGGCGGGCTGCGGCGGCGCGTTCTACGCGTACCGGCACTTCAATCGGAACATCTCCTCGGTGAAGGTCCAGGTCGGCGACGAGTCGGAGCGCCCGCAGGCCACCAACGACGCGCTGAACCTGCTGGTGATCGGCACCGACAGCCGGGTCGGCCTGGGCCGGGAGTACGGCGACGAGGGCTCCACCGGGCACGCGGACACCACGCTGCTGTTCCACATCTCCAAGGACCGCAGCAACGCCACCGTGCTGTCGATCCCGCGCGACCTGATGGTGACCGTCCCGGAGTGCCGGACCGGCGGGCGGCGGATCCCGGGCGAGGCGCGGGCGATGTTCAACACCAGCCTGGGGCAGGACGGGCGGGACCCGGGCTGCACCTGGAAGACCGTGGAGAAGCTGACCGGCGTCCGGATCAACCACTTCATGATGGTCGACTTCCAGGCGGTGAAGTCGCTCTCCACGGCGGTCGGCGGTGTCGAGGTGTGCGCGGCCACCGCGATCAACGACCCGTACTCGCACCTGCGGATGACGGCCGGGCGGCACCTGGTGCAGGGCGAGGAGGCGCTGGCGTTCGTCCGCACCCGCCATGCCGTGGGGCTGGGCGGCGACCTGACCCGCATTCCGCTCCAGCAGCAGTTCATCAGCTCGATGATCCGCAAGATGAAGAGCAGCGACACCCTGACCAGCCCGGCCAAGCTGTGGAACCTGGCGGACGCCGCCACCAAGGCGCTGACCGTGGACAGCGCCATCAACGACGTCAACCGGCTGAAGGACCTGGCGCTGGACATCTCCCGGGTGAACACCAGGAACATCACCTTCACCACGGTGCCGGTGCTGGACGACCCGACGGACAACAACCGGCTGGTCCTCAAGCCCGGGGACGCGCAGCAGCTGTTCGCGATGATCGCCGCCGACCGTTCGCTGGCCGACGGCCCGCAGCCGCAGGCCCCGTCGCCCTCGCCGTCGGGCAGCGCGCCGGAGCCGCCCGAGGTGGACGCGGACGCGGTGCGGGTGACGGTCCGCAACGGCACCGGAGCGTCCGGGCAGGCCGGGCGGGCGGTGTCGGCGCTGCGGGCGAAGGGGTTCGCGCTGGCCGCCATCGGCGCCACCGGGGATGCCCGGCAGGCCAGTTCGGTGTCCTACCCGCCGGGTCGGGAGGACGAGGCGCAGGCGGTGGCCGCGGCGCTCGGCCTGCCCGCGACGGCGGTGCGGGCCGGCGGCCGGGCGGGCGGGGTGACGGTGGTGCTGGGCGCGGACTACCTCGGCACGGGCACGCCGTCGGCCGTTCCGACGGCGGCCCCGAAGGATCTCCAGCGAGTCCGGGCGGACGACACCAACGTGTGTGCCTCGAAGGCCAAGTAGCCCGGTCAGGACGGGAGTTCGTCGTCCGGGACGAGGGCTTCGGGTCCGTTCTCGGTGTACCGCTCGCCGGTGCGCGGGCAGCGCCAGCGGCCTTCGCCGGCGGGCTCCAGCGGCTCGCCGGCCCGGCCGACCCACTTGATCCGGCGGGCGGGCACGCCGACCACCAGCGCGAAGTCGGGGACGTCCCGGTGCACCACGGCGCCGGCCGCGACCAGCGCCCAGCGGCCGACGGTGACGCCGGCCACCAGCACGGCCCGGCCGCCGATCGAGCAGCCCCGCCGGAGCGTGACGCCGCGGGCGTGCCAGTCCTCGCCGCGCTTGAGCCGGCCGTCCGGGTCGACGGAGCGCGGGTACAGGTCGTTGGTGAGGACGGCCGCGGGGCCGACGAAGACGCCGTCCTCCAGCACCGCGGGCTCGTACACCAGGGCGTGGTTCTGGAGTTTGACCCGGTCGCCGAGCCTCACCCCGGGCCCGACGTAGGCGCCGCGGCCGATGATGCACTCGGCGCCGATCTCGGCGTGCTCGCGGACCTGGGCGAGGTGCCAGACGGTGCTGCCCGGGCCGACGACCGCGCGCGGGTCGACGTCGGCGGTGGCCTCGATCCGGGGGTCGCTGCTCGTCATGGCGCGACCCTAGCGCTCGGGGACGGCCGCCGTCCGGCGTTCCGTCCCCGGCGAGAGGTCCCGCCGGCCCGGCGCGCCGCCGGGGCGCGGGCGGCCGCAGCCCCTAGCATCCGGAAGATGCCTGCTCAGCGCCCGCCCGTCCGCCTGTCCGACACGCGACGGCCGCTCCGGCGGCGGTGGGGGATGTGGGCGGCGGGGGCGCTCTCCTTCTCGGTGCTGGCCACCTCGTGCGGCGGCTGGGCGGTGCTGAACGGCGTCGGCTCCTCGCTGGGGCGGGTGGACGCGATCGGCGGCGGCCCGGACCGGCCGGCGGACGACGGGGCGGCGACCTTCCTGGTGGTCGGCACCGACGACCGGGAGGGCGTCCCGGAGGCCACCTTGAAGGACGTGCTGCACGCGGGCGGCGAGTCCTGCCACTGCACCGACACCATGATGATCGTCCAGCTGGCGGCGGACCGCGGCCGGGCCACCGTGGTCTCGGTGCCGCGCGACTCCTACGTGGACATCCCCGCGCACCAGGACCGGGTCACCGGCAAGCAGGTGGCCGCGTCCAAGGGCAAGATCAACGCCGCGTACGGGATGGGCGGGGCGCCGCTGGCGGTGCGCACCGTGGAGCAGAACACCGGGCTGCGGATCGACCACTACGTCGAGGTGAACTTCCTCGGCTTCGTCTCCACCGTGGACGCCCTCGGCGGCGTCGAGGTGTGCACGCCCAAGCCGTTGCAGGACGACTACTCGGGCCTCGACCTGCCGGCCGGCACCAGCCGGCTGGACGGGGCGGGGGCGCTGCGCTACGTCCGGGCCCGGCACGTGGACGGCTCCTCGGACCTGGGGCGGATGCACCGTCAGCAGAAGTTCGTGGCGCAGCTGCTGCGTCAGGCGTCCTCCGGCGGGACGCTGCTCAACCCGGCGAAGCTGACCGGGGTGATGGACACCGTGCTGAAGTCGGTGAAGGTGGACAAGGGCCTGGGCAATGCCGAACTGCTGGATTTCGCAAGCCGGTTGAAGGACCTGTCGGCGTCGAAGGCGGACTTCGCGACGGTGCCGCTGTCCTCGGTGGACCACCCGGTGCCGGGCTGGGGCTCGACCGTGCTGTGGGACGAGCAGGGGGCGCAGGAGCTGTTCGACGCCGTCCGCGCCGGGAAGCCGCTGACCGGGCCCGCGCCGGCGGCGGCCGCACCGAGTGCGCAGGCGCCCGCTGCCGGAACGGTTCCTCCCGACCAGATCCGGGTGCAGGTGCTGAACGGCGCGGGCGTCCAGGGCCTCGGCAACCGGATGGACGAGGACCTGCGCAGGGCCGGGTTCGCCACCACCGGCACCCCGTCCAACGCGCCGGGCAACGGCCCGGCCGCCGCCCGCACGGTGATCCGCTACGACCCGCGCTGGGACGAGTCGGTGAAGACGCTGGCCGCCGCGCTGCCGGACGCCGAGCTGGTCAAGGTCCCGAACCTGGGCCCGACCTTCCAGGTGGTGGCGGGCGGCGACTACCAGGGCGCGGCCGCCCAGGACTCCCCCGAGAGCGGCCCGGTGGCCGGGGCGGCGAGCGGCAGCGAGATCAGCTGCCCGGCCTGACGCGTCCTCAGCGCAGGCAGTACTGGCCGACCGCCCACAGCAGGTACCCGGCGACGGTCAGGCGGTTCACCAGCAGCGCCGAGCCGACCGCGTGCGCGGGCAGCGCGGTCAGCGGGCGGCGCTCCGGGCGGTGGGCGAGCACGGTGACGGTGCGGGCGGCCTGCTGCGGGTCGTACGGGCCGCCGAAGTGGCGGTGCAGCAGGCGGGCCGGGAGCGTGGGGAAGCCGAACTCCCTGGCCCCGCCGCCGCGCAGCGTGAAGCGGCCGCGGTGGACCGCCGCCGCGGTGATCTGTCGCCAGCCGGCCCGGCGCAGCCGCAGCGCGCCGCTGCAGTTGACGCCGTCGCGGTCGACCGCGACCTGCCAGGTGAACGCGTTGACCAGGCCGACCAGGGCCACCCCGCCGATCAGCACCGGGCGGATCAGGCCGTCGACCACTCCGCCGTCCTCGGCGACGAAGTGCATCACGGTGCCGATCAGCACGGCCGCGACGGGGGCGGCGGCGTGGCGCACGGCGGCGGGCAGGCCGAAGACCCGGGCGGGCTCCGGGCGGCCCTCGGGCTGTTCGGCGAGGTCGTGCTCCAGGTCGCGGGCGGCCGCGGCCTTCACCAGCACGTCGTCCTGGAGCGGGACCCGGTCGTGGCGCAGGCGGCGCAGCCGGGGCGGCAGGGCGCGGGCGGCGACGGGCTGGGCCGTCCACTCGTACGGGGCGTGCGGGGAGCGGCGCACCACGAGTTGGCGGCGGCCGCCGTCGGGGCCCTGGTAGAGCAGGGCCTCGACGGGGGCGGCGGCCTGTTCGACCTTCGCGGCGGCCTCGGCGAGGGTGGCGTTCTCGTCGGCGTCGTCGTCCTCGTCGTCCTCCTCGCGGGCGGACCACGGCAGCCACTCGGCCGGGCCCTCGTCGTCCGCGGGCGCGTAGAAGGCGTCGCCGCCGACGGTGCGCAGCCGCCACAGGCCGGCTTCGCGGTCGCCGCCGTCCAGCGGCAGCACCACCTGGTCGCCGTCCTCGTCGGTACGGACCCGGATCCGCAGGGCGGGCGCGCCGTCGCCGTCGTGGCGGCGTTCGCGGGTGGTGCGGTGGGCGGAGAGGGCGAGCAGGGCGGCGCAGGCGCCGGCCGCGCCGACGCCGAGCCACCAGGGCGTGGAGTCCTGCCACTCGTCGGCGGCCCGGGACCAGCCGGTGCCGTCGACCAGCAGCGGGACCTGTTCGCCGACGCGGCGTTCGCCGCCCACCTCGGCGGTGAGGTCGTGGAGTTCGTGCGGCAGCCGGTAGCCGACGGTGGCGCCGTCGCCGTCCGGGTGGACGGTGCGGACGGTGGCGCGCACCTGGTCGGCGCCGGCCGCGCGGAGGGTGTCGGCCTCGGTCCGCTGCACGCCGACCACCAGCAGTGTCAGCGCGCCCGCGCCGAGCAGGGCGGCCAGCGCCTGCCGCACCCGGGGCGCCGGCGGCGGGTCGAGCGGGGGCTCGGCGCCCAGCAGCGTCCAGGGGAGCGGCACCGGCGGGCCCATCAGCGTGTCCAGTTGGGCGCGGGCGCGGCGGCGGCCGACGGCCACCCGGTACAGCGCGGCGGCCAGCGCGAGGTGCGCCGCGCAGGCAACGGTCGGCAGCCAGGGGCCGGGCAGCGCGTTCGGCAGGAACCACAGCAGCGGGCCGACCACGGCCGGTACGGCGGCGCTGCCGCGCGGGCGCAGCCACAGCACCAGGAACTCCACCAGCAGCAGCGCGGGCGCGGCGCTCTCCGCGTAGGGCACGGTGCACGAGCGCCATCCGTCGCACCGCTCCGGCGTCCGGTCGAGCGCGATCGCCAGCAGCACCGTCGCCACCGGCAGCAGCGCCGGCCAGCGGCTCTCCAGCCGCCGCCAGACCCGAGCGGCCCGCCACTGGTCGGCGGCGGCCAGGCTCAACGCGGGCGCGACGGGCAGCGGGGGCTCGGGGTACGGCGACATGCGGGGATTCTCGCAAGCCGGGACGTGGCCGCCTCGGGCAGGGGTTCGAAGCCGACAAGGCCCGCCCGGGGCGGTTGCTCCGGGCGGGCGCGTGGCCGTGCGGCGGGCGGTCAGTCGGTGGCGATGGCGGTCAGGACGTTCATCCGCGCGGCGCGGAAGGCCGGGACGAGGGCGGCGACCAGGCCGACCAGGACGGAGCCGATCAGGACGGTGGCGACGGTGCCGGTGGGGACGGTCAGCACGCTCAGGCCCTGCTCGGAGAGGACGGAGCGGGCGGTGACGCCCCAGCCAAGGCCGAGCGCGGTGCCGAGGAGGGCGCCGAACAGGGCGATCACCACCGACTCCAGGCGGACGGTGCGGCGCAGTTGGCGGCGCGACAGGCCGATGGCGCGCAGCAGGCCGATCTCCCGGGTGCGTTCGACCACCGACAGCGCCAGCGTGTTGACCACGCCGAGGACGGCGACCACGATCGTCAGGCCGAGCAGGCCGTAGACCATGCCGAGCAGCTGGTCGAACTGGGACTTGACCATCTCCTTGTAGCCGGCCTGGTCCTTGACCGTCAGCTGCGGGTAGTCGGCCAGCGACTTCTGCAGGCCGGCGAGCACGGCGGCCCTGTCGGCGCCGGCCGCCGCGGTGCCGAACAGCACCTCGGGCGCGGGGAGCCGGCCGTTCAGCGCCTTGGCGACGGTCTCGGTGCCGGTGAAGAAGCGGTGGTCGAAGAACTGGTTGCCGGCCTTGAGGACGGCGGCGACCGGCAGGGTCTGGGTGCGGCCCTCGCCGTAGTCGACCGTGATCGGGTCGCCGACCGCGAGGTGCTGCTCGTCGGCGAAGTCCTGGCCGATCGAGATGCCGCCGGTGAACACCGCTTCGGCGTTGCCGGAGGCGACCGGCAGGCGGAAGTCGCGGGTGAAGTTGGTGTCGGCGGCGATCAGCCGGCCCCGGACGGTGGCGCCGTTGGGAAGGACGAGTTCGCCGGGGACGCGCAGCTGCACGGACAGGTGGTCGATGCCCTTGGTGGTGCGGGCGGCCTCGACCATGGCGGGGTTGAGGCTGCCGCGGCCCTCGACGACGTAGTCGGCGCCGACGGTCCGGTCGATCTGGGCGTTCACCGAGCCGACCATCGAGGAGGTGACCACCGAGGCGCCGATCACCACGGCCAGGCCGATCATCAGCGCGGCGGCGGTGGAGCCGGTGCGCCGCGGGTTGCGGACCACGTTGCGCTGGGCGAGCCGCCCGGCCGGGCCGAACAGCGCGGGCAGCACTCCACCGAGCAGCCGGACCAGGACGGAGACCAGCAGCGGGCCGAGCACCACGGAGCCGCTCAGGGTGGCCAGGACGCCGAGGCCGAGCAGCAGGCCGCCGGTGGAGCCGGGCGAGCCGGCGGCGAGCACCAGCGCGGCGGCGCCGGCGCCGGTGACCAGCAGGCCGATCGCGGCGCGGATCCGGTTGGCGCGGGGCTCGGCGGGCGCGGCGTGGTCGAGCAGCGCGGCCATCGGGGTGATCCGGGCGGCGCGGCGGGCCGGGAAGAACGCGGCGAACAGGGTGACGGGCAGGCCGACGGCGTACCCGACCACCGGGACGGCCCAGGTGACCTGCAGCGAGGAGGCGTCCAGGTTCATCCCGGTCGCCCGCATCAGCTGGATCATGCCGACGGCGAGGCCGAGGCCCGCGCCGATGCCGATGGTGGAGCCGATCAGGCCGAGGATCAGGCCCTCGGTCAGCACCGAGCGGTTGACCTGCGAGCGGCTGCCGCCGATGGCGCGCAGCAGGCCGATCTCGCGGGTGCGCTGGGCGACCAGCATCGAGAAGGTGTTGACGATCAGGAAGATGCCGACGGCGGCGGACAGGAAGGCGAAGCCGAGCATCGCCCACTTCATGAACTGCAGGAACGAGCCGACGTCCGCGGAGTTCTCCTTCTGCTGCTCGGCGGCGGTCTTCGCCTGGAAGCCGCTGCCGAGGTCGGCCAGCGCGGCGGTCTTCAGCCGGTCGTTGTCGAGGCTGCCGTCGCCGAACAGTTCGACGGAGGTGTACGCCTCGGCGCCGAGCAGGACCTGCTGGGCGGTCGGGGTGTCCAGGAAGGCCAGCGCCGCACCGGGGTTGGTGGTCCGGAAGGTGGCGATGCCGGCGACGGTGAAGTCGTGGTTGCCGCCCTCGGTGATCACCCGGATCCGGCTGCCCAGGCCGAGGCCGGACTTCTTCGCGGTGTCGGCGTCCAGCACCAACTGGTCGGCGCCCTGCGGCCGGTGGCCGGAGGTGATGTCCAGCGAGGTGCGCGGGGTGTCCGTCCAGTTGCCGGTCAGGGTGGGGGCGCCGGAGGTCGGTCCGACCACCTTGTTGGTGGCCGGGTCGACCAGGGTCGCGGTGGCGACCATGACCTGGCCGACGGCGGCCTTGACGCCCGGTTCGGCGGCGAGCCTGCCCTGGGTGGCGACGGGGACGGTGGAGATCGGTCCGGGGCCGTCGGCGGCGCGTTCGTCCTGCGCCCGGCTCACCGACAGGTCGGAGGCGGTGGCGGCGAACAGCCGGTCGAAGGTGGTGGTGGCGGTGTTGTAGAAGACCAGCGTGCCGGCCACGAAGGCGACCGAGAGCACGACGGCCAGCAGGGAGAGCACCAGGCGCCACTTGTGCGCGAGGAAGCTCCGCAGCGAGGTCTTGAGCAGCATCGTCGCGGCCCCGGCTCAGCTGGTGCGCTTGCCGTCGAAACGGCGCATGCGGGTCAGCACGGAGTCGGCGGTCGGGTTGTGCATCTCGTCGACGATCACGCCGTCGGCGAGGAACAGCACCCGGTCCGCGTGGCCGGCGGCCACCGGGTCGTGCGTCACCATCACGATGGACTGGCCGAGTTCGTCCACCGAGCGGCGCAGGAAGCCGAGCACCTCCGCGCCGGAGCGGGAGTCCAGGTTGCCGGTGGGCTCGTCGCCGAAGATGATCTCGGGCCGGGCGGCCAGCGCCCGGGCCACCGCGACGCGCTGCTGCTGGCCGCCGGACAGCTGGCCCGGGCGGTGCTTGAGCCGCCCGGACAGGCCGACGGTCTCGATCACCTGCTCCAGCCACGCCCGGTCGGGCTTGCGGCCGGCGATGTCCATCGGCAGCGTGATGTTCTCCAGCGCGCTCAGCGTCGGAAGCAGGTTGAACGCCTGGAAGACGAACCCGATCCGGTCCCGGCGCAGCTTGGTCAGCTGCTTGTCCTTGAGGCCGGTGACCTCGGTGTCGCCGATCCAGATCCGCCCCTGCGAGACGGTGTCCAGGCCCGCCAGGCAGTGCATCAGGGTCGACTTGCCGGAGCCGGACGGGCCCATGATCGCGGTGAACCGGCCGCGCTCGATGTCCACGTCGACCGCGTCGAGCGCCGTCACCCGGGTCTCCCCCGAGCCGTACGCCTTGGTGACCTGCCGGGCCCGGGCGGCGGCTTCGCCCTGGCCGGGTGCGAGTGTGAGGTGCGCGGCGCTCGGTGCCGTGGTCACTGCGGTGCTCCTTGAGGTGGGTTCCGACCCGTTGCCCCAAGCCTCCCGTCCGCGCCGCCGCCGGTCGTCCTCCACCGGGACGACCGGTGTCACGGGGTAGCGCTCCGGGGCCCGGGGCCGCTCCCCTAGGGGTCGGCGCCGCTCGGGGTAAGGGTCCCGGAGCCCGGTGGAGGACGAACGATCAGGCGGTGGCGGCGAGTTCCGCGCGGGGCAGCAGCGCGGTGGAGAACGCGTCCACCACCGGGGTCAGCAGCGCCTCGGTCTCGCGCTCCAGTTCGGTGCCGCCGTCCTCGCGGACGCCGATGTGCCGGTCCAGCACGAACCAGCCCTGGGTGATGTGCGCGGCGCCCATCGAGTTCAGCACCGGGCGCAGCGCGTAGTCCACGGCCAGCACGTGCGCGGTGGAGCCGCCGGTGGCCAGCGGCAGCACCGTCTTGCCGCGCAGCGCGTACTGCGGGAGCAGGTCGAGCAGCGCCTTCAGCAGCCCCGAGTAGGCGGCCTTGTACACCGGCGTCCCGATCACCACGCCGTCCGCCCGCTCGAACAGCTCGGCGGCGCGGGCTATCGCCGGGTCGGCGGTGTCGGCGGCCAGCAGGGCCTCGGCGGGCAGCGTACGGACGTCCAGCGCGGTCACCCGGTGGCCGTGCGAGACCAGCCGGCGGTCGACGTGGCGCAGCAGCCGGGTGGTGCGGGAGGTCGCGGACGGGGAGCCGGAGACGGACAGGATCACAGCCATGGAGTCACCTCGGTGCGAACGGCCGCGGGCAGGGGCGGCCGGAAAAGGGAACGGGGACGGCGAGGGCGTGCGCTCGGGCACGGGGGCTCGCGGTGAGGGTGAGTGCGCGGCGAGGACTCAGCCGCGACACAGCGAGCAGGACACCCGACCGTGGTCGACGTGCCGCCGACGGGTGAGGACCTTCCGCTGCTCCATGCCGCCATGCAAACACGCGCCGTTTTTCCGGGTCAAGGCCGTGCCCGGGTGGTGAACACCGCACCGGGGCGTCCGGGCCCTGCATCAAAACGGCCACAAGGAGCCTCCGCCGACCCGGACGATCACCACACGGCCCCGCGTTCGGGCATCCTTCCCCCATGAACACGTGGCAGGAGCGCCCGGGGGGCGGCGCATACGGGCAGGACGACGCGGCACGCGGCCGGGGCGGGGCAGCGGCCGAGCCGCCGCTGCCGGCGAACCTCAATCCGCGCGGCACGGGCGTCCCGCTCTCCCGCCCCGCGGTGCCGCCGCACCAGGGCGGCGGCCAACCCCCCTACGGCGGCCGACCGCCGTACGGACAGCAGCCGTCCGAGCCCGGGCCGCCCCCGGCCGGCGACGGCCCGCAGCCCGCGCGGCCGCGCCGCTCGCGCAAGAAGATCATCGGATACACGGCGCTCGGTCTGGTCGCGGCGCTGCTCGCCACCGGCATCGGCACCTACTTCTGGGCGGACGGCAAGCTCCGCCACGACAACGTGCTCGCCGACTACGCCGGCCGCCCGGCGGCCGGAAAGGGCACCAACTGGCTGATCGTCGGCTCCGACAGCCGCGAGGGCCTCACCGACGCCGACGAGGACAACCTCCACACCGGCTCCGCCGAGGGCAAGCGCAGCGACTCGATGATGATCCTGCACATCGGCGACAACGGGAACACCCTGATGTCGATCCCGCGCGACTCCTGGGTGCAGATACCCGCCCACCAGGACACCTCCGGCAGCGGCAAGACCGTCGCCGCCGCCACCCACAAGATCAACGCCTCGTTCGCCGCGGGCGGCGGACGGCTCCTGGTGCAGACCGTCGAGACCAACACCGGCCTGCGCATCGACCACTACGCGGAGATCGGCTTCGCCGGGTTCGTCGGCCTGGTGGACGCCGTCGGCGGCGTCGAGATGACCATCGACCAGCCGATCAAGGACAAGGACTCCGGCCTCGACCTGAAGGCCGGCACCCAGACCCTCAGCGGCAAGCAGGCCCTCGCCTTCGTCCGCCAGCGCCACCAGATGGCCGACCAGGACCTCGGCCGGATGCGCAACCAGCAGAAGTTCCTCGGCGCCCTCGCCAAGCAGGCGGCCTCCCCCTCGACGCTGCTCAACCCGTTCACCTTCTACCCGCTGGCCTCCGCCGGCCTCGACACCCTGATCGTCGACGACGACGCCGGACTCACCGACCTCGGCTCGATGTTCCTCGCCATGAAGGGCGTCACCGCGGGCGGCGGCAAGACCATCACCGTCCCGATCGGCAACCCCGACTACCGCACCCCCACCGGCGAGTCCGCCGTCAAGTGGGACCCGGCGAAGTCGAAGGCCGTGTTCGACGCGATGAAGAACGACACGGCCGTGCCCGACGTGAAGTAGCGGATCGTCGAACTCCCGTTCGCCCGCGCGTCGTTGACGGCCCGTCGGGGCGGCGGACGGGAGAATCCGGCCATGTCTCTGGTGACCTCGCTCATCTACCGCCGCCGAAGCCGGCTGTTCGGCCGGCTCGTCCAGGAAGCGCTCGCCCTGTACGGCGTGGAGGTCCCCGCCGCCGCCGAGATCGGCCCCGGCCTGCTGGTCTACCACCGCGGCTTCGGCACCGTCCTGCACCCGTACACCACCCTCGGCGCGAACGTCACCCTCTACAACGGCGTCACCATCGGGCGGGCGGATCCCTGGGTGCCGCAGGAGGAGTCCGCGATGCGACGGGTGGTGCTGGAGGACGGGGTGGTGGTCTGCGCCGGCGCGAAGATCGTCTGCAAGTCGGGCGTGCTGACGGTGGGGGCCGGGACGATCATCGGGGCGAACGCGGTGCTCACGCGTTCCACGGGGGCCAACGAGATCTGGGCCGGCGCCCCGGCCCGGCAAGTAGGGGTGCGAAACCGAGGAGAGCACCACCGGGGGCGCGGGGAACTGCGCGAAACGGAAGGCACCCGCCGGCCGGATCGCGCCACGGGCAAGGACCTGCACGTGGAAGCGACCCGGCGGGCGGGTGCCTGAACAACCGGAAAGAGCTACGGCAGGTTGCGGGCCATGACGATGCGCTGGACCTGGTTGGTGCCCTCGTAGATCTGCGTGATCTTCGCGTCCCGCATCATCCGCTCCACCGGATAGTCCCGCGTGTAGCCGTACCCGCCCAGCAACTGCACCGCGTCCGTGGTGATCTCCATCGCCACGTCCGACGCGAAGCACTTCGCCGCCGCCCC
>NZ_JBSGDD010000137.1:0-12068 GCF_053602195.1 Kitasatospora sp. NPDC004531
CGCGCACGCCCCCCAGGCCAGACAGAACACGCTGTGCCGCAGCGGCACCCGCGCCGTCTGGTTCAACCACGCCAACGACCCCAGCACGAACGGCACCCACCAGCAGATGGGAAGGGGGCGAAGGTGCGGCTCCGCCCACCCGTCGGCCGCGGGGGCGGGGTGACGGAGGGGGCGGTTGCGCGGCCGGTCGTCGGAAGGCTCTCCGGCGGGTGGCGGCGACAGGTGGGGCTGGGGATGGCGAATGCCGGGGCGGCCAGTGGTGGGTGGCCGTCCCGGCAGGGGGTGTCAGGGTCCGGGGGGACCCGGAGGGGTTACTTCTTGCGGCCCGGGATCATGCAGAGGCCCGCGATCACCAGGAAGGAGACGATCGGGAGGGCGACGAACAGGCCCAGGGTCTCGCCGACGCTCAGGCCGGTGCCCGGGTCGTCGCCGTCGTCGCGTACGAGCGCCATGGCGGGCGACGACATCAGCATCATCAGCGTGGCCGCCGCGGTGACCGCACCGGCGCGCATTGCGTTCCTCTTGTCCACGTTTCCCAAGGTACCGGCCCCCTACAGCGGTTCGCTCGGCGGGGTGCGCCTGTCGGCGTGTCCGGGTGTCGGGACGCCGAGCGGGGCGAGTGCGGAGGTGATGGCGGCGGTGCCGGGGGCGGTGGCGAGGGCGTCGAGGGTGCGGGGGGTTCCGGTGGTGTCGGCGACGGGGAGCCGCCAGTTGGGGTACTGGTCCCAGGTGCCGGGGAGGTTCTGCGGGCGGGGGTCGCCGACGGTGTCGGGCAGCCAGACGCCGACGAGGCGGGCGGGGGTGGCGAGCAGGTAGGCGTAGAGCGCCTCGGGGGTGACGGGCGCGCCGTCGGCGAGCAGGCCGAGGCGGGCGAGTTCGCGTTGCCAGTCGGCGAGTTCGGCGGCGGCGGCGTCCTGTTCCTCCGCCAAGGGGCGGGCCAGCAGGCCGAGTTGGTGGCGCAGCGCGACGTGGTCGCCGGTGAGGCGGGCGGCGGTGCTGGGCAGGTCGTGGGTGGTGAGGGTGGCGAGGCAGCCGGCCCGCCAGCGTTCGGGCGGCAGGACGGCGCCGCCGGCCTGCCAGTCGCGTTCGAACCAGAGCACGGAGGTGCCGAGCACGCCGTGTTCGGCGAGGCGTTCGCGGACGCCGGGTTCGACGGTGCCGAGGTCCTCGCCGATGACGGCGGCGCCGGCCCGGTGGGCTTCCAGGGCGAGGACGGCGAGCATCGCCTCGGCGTCGTAGCGGACGTAGGTGCCCTCGGTGGGGCGGGCGCCGACCGGTACCCACCAGAGCCGGAACAGGCCCATCACGTGGTCGATCCGGATCGCGCCGGCGTGCCGGGCGGCGGCCCGCAGCAGTTCGGCGTAGGGCGCGTAGCCGGCTTCGGCGAGGGCGTCGGGGCGCCAGGGCGGCAGTCCCCAGTCCTGGCCGTGGGCGTTGAAGGCGTCGGGCGGGGCGCCGGTGGAGATGCCGGTGGCGAGGACGTCCTGCAGGGCCCAGGCGTCGGCGCCGTCGGGGTGGACGCCGACGGCGAGGTCGTGGATCAGGCCGAGCGGCATCCCGGCGTCGGTGGCGGCGCGCTGGGCGGCCCGCAGTTGTTCGTCGACCAGCCAGGCCAGCCAGCGGTGGAACTCGATCCGCTCCGTCAACGCGGTCTTCTCGGCGGCGACTTGGGGGTTGGACGGGTGCCGCAGGCCCTTCGGCCAGGAGTGCCAGGCGGCGCCGTGCACCTCCGCCAGCGCGTTCCACACCGCGTACCGCTCCAGCCACTGGCCCTCGCGGCGGACGAAGGCCCGGTACGCGGCCTCCCGTCCGACGCCGCGCGGCACGGTGTGCAGCAGTTCCAGCGCCTGCCGCTTGAGCGTCCAGACCGCGTCGCGGTCGATCAGCCCGTCATGCTCCAGCACCTCTTCGCGCAGCAGCCGGGCGCGGCGGGCCAGGTCGCGGACCTCGTCGTGGCGGGTGTACTCGGGGATCGCCTCGATCCGCAGGTGCACCGGGTCGGCGAAGCGGCGGGAGGACGGGCGGTACGGGGACGGGTCGGAGGGCGCGCCGGGCATGCCCGCGTGCAGCGGGTTGATCTGCAGGAAGGACGCGCCGAGTTCGGCGCCCGCCCACTGGGCGAGTTCGGCGAGGTCGGCGAGGTCGCCCATGCCCCAGGAGTGCTCGCCGAGCACCGAGTACAGCTGGGCGAGGAAGCCCCAGCCGCGCTGCGCGGGTTCGGGGAGGCGGGGCGGGGCGACGATCAGTGCGGCGCGGCCCTGCCGTTCGCCCGCCGTGGCGTGCAGGGTGTGCCGGCCGAGCGGGACGTCCTCCGGCAGCCACCAGGAGTGGTCGTGGGCCAACTCCCAGGCGCCGCCGTCCTCCAGTTCCACCCGCACCTCGGCGTCGGCCGGCAGGTCGAGGGCGGTGCGGCGGCCCTGCCAGGCGACCAGGGTGGGCGGCAGCAGTCGGCGGGCCTGTTCGGCGCGGTGCTGTTCCAGTGCGGCGGCGGCCAGTTCGGGTGTTCCCGCGTCCACGCCGAGGGCGGCGAGCACGGCGGCGAGGGTGCGGGGACCGACCTGGACCTCTCCGGCGCCGGCGTCGTAGCCGGTGTCCACCCCGTACGCGTGGGCCAGTGCCAGCAGTTCGGGCGGCGCGGGCGGATTGTCCTCCGCCGGCACCTGCTCGGCCCCCATCTGCTCACGGTCAAGGTATGCGGCCACCCAGCGCACTCCGTCCTCGGACTCCCGAACGCAACAGGCACAGTCCTACCCGCGCCGCCGGTCTCCGACCCCGATCGACACGTCGGCCCGGCCGCCCCGGACGGGTGAACGTGCGCGGCGGGTGTCGTCCCGTCATCGCCCCGGTGGCGGCGGGGTGTTCGGCCGCGCCGGGAATACCAGCCGATAACGGACATAGCCACCAGGGGCGTTGACAGGGACGCGGAGAGCTGATGGGCTGGTCGGGCCGAGTGGCCGCGGGGGGCCGGGGCAGGCCGCGGGGGGCCGGTGAGCTGGGCGTTTCGGGCGAGGAGGCTCCGGTGCAGGCGCGGGTGTCGGTGGCGGCCGGACGTCGGCTGCGGCAGCAGTTGGAGCAGAGCGCGGCATTGCGCGAAGTGCTGTACCACCCGGCGGCGTTGACGGCGCGTCAGGTCGCGGCGCGGACGGCCCGGCAGTTGGCGCCGCGGGCCGCCGACCGGTTCATCGCGGACCTCAAGGGCACCGATCCGCTGCTGGCCTCGGTGCGTGCCGAGCGGCGGGCGGGGCGGCGCGGCAGCGCCCTGCGGCTGGCGGCGACGCTGTCGGCGGTGGCCGTGGTCGGCGGGCTGCTGATCCCGGCGGAGAGTTTCGCGGCGCAGCCCGGCGACCGGCCGGCGGTGTCGGCGGAGGCGGACGTCCCGGCCGCGGCGGAGGCGCCGCTGCCGCTGGGTTCGCTGGCCGATCCGCAGGTGTTCCCGCGCCCGCAGCAGTTGCGGCCGGGCGGCCGCCCGGTGGCGGTGCCCGAGCAGGTGACGGTGGTGATGGCGGACGGCGCGGACGGGGCCGCGGTGGACGCGGTGCGCGCGCTGCTGACCCGGGCCGGCGCGTCCGACGTGGTGATCGCCCCGGAGGCCCCGCAGTCGCCGGCGGCCGGGTCGCTGCTGGTGTTCGTCGGCGGCCCGCGCGAGGGCGCGGGCGGGCCGACCGACCGGGCGCTGCGCGGCCTGGCCGCGGCGGCGGGGCTGAAGGACACCGAGGTGCCCGGCCTGGCGGGCCTGCCGTCCGGCGGCCACCTGCTGGCGACCGGGCAGCTGCCGACCGCGGGCGGCGCGTACGGCGCGGTGGTGCTGGCGGGCGTGGACGGCGAGGGCACGTTCTACGCGGCGCAGTCGCTGGCGCAGCTGCTGGCGCCGATCGGCACGGGGCAGGGGCAGGGGCCGGCGGGCGACGGCAAGGGCTTCCCGGGCGTGCTGGTGCGGGACTGGCCGACCGGCGCGGCGGTGCGCGGCACCGCCGAGTCGTTCTACGGGGAGCCGTGGAGCGCGGCGCAGCGGCTGGCGGCGGTCGACTTCCTGGGCCGCACCAAGCAGAACTTCTTCCTGTACGCGCCGGGTGGCGACCCGTACCGTTCGCGGCGCTGGGCCGAGCCGTACCCGGCCGAGCAGGCCCGGGAGTTGACGGAGCTGGCGGGCCGGGCGCGGGACAACCACGTGACGCTGGCGTACTCGGTGAACCCGGGGCAGTCGTTCTGCTTCTCCTCCGGCAAGGACCTGGACGCGCTGATCGCGAAGCTCGACGGGCTGCGTCAACTGGGCGTGCGGGCCTTCCAGTTGGACTTCGTGAACGTCTCCTACGACGAGTGGCACTGCGGCGCGGACCGCCGCAAGCTCGGCACCGGCCCGGCGGCGGCGGCGAAGGCGCAGGCCGCGGTGGTGGCGGCGGTGCAGAAGCGGCTGATCGCGCCGCACCCGGAGCTGGCGCCGCTGTCGGTGGTGCCGACGGAGTACCAGAAGCAGGGGGCGACGCCGTACCGGTCGGCGCTGGCGGCGGCGCTGCCGCCCGGGGTGCAGGTGGTGTGGAGCGGCGGCGCGGTCATCGCCAAGCAGGTCACCGGTGCCCAACTCGACGAGACGGCACGGCTGTTCGGCCGTCCGCTGGTGACGCTGGACAACTATCCGGTGAACGACTCGGCGCCGGACCGGCTGTTCCTGGGCGGCTACGGCGGCCGGGACGCGGAGGTGGCGCAGCGTTCGGCGGTGCTGCTGACCTCGGCGATGAGCCAGCCGGTGGCGTCCCGGATCCCGCTGGCCACGGCCGCCGACTTCGCCTGGCAGCCGGCCGGGTACCAGTCGGAGAAGTCGCTGTCGTCGGCGCTGCGGCTGCTGACGGCGGGCCCGGCGCAGCAGGCCGCGGTGGCGGCGCTGGCGGGGAACAGCGCGTCCTCGCCGCTGGGCGGCAAGGAGTCGACGTACCTGGCGCCGTTGATGGAGCGGTTCTGGGCGGCGGCGGAGCCGGCCTCGGGCGCGCCGGTCGACCAGGCGAAGCTGCGGGAGGCGACGCAGCCGCTGCGGGAGGCGTTCGCGGTGATGGCGGACGCCCCGAAGACGCTGGCGGGCGACCCGCTGGCGGCGGACGCCGCGCCGTGGCTGTCGCGGCTGGCGGCGTACGGCGCGGCGGGCCGGGCGGCGCTGGACATGCTGGCCGCGCAGCACGCGGGCGACGGCACGGCGGCCTGGCAGGCCCGGCTGGAGCTGGGCCGGCAGCGCTCGGCGCTGGAGCAGAACCCGGTGACGGTCGGCAAGGGCGTGCTGGACCCGTTCCTGGACCGGGCGGTGAAGGCCGCCGACACCTGGGCGGGCATCACCGCCGGGGCCTCCCCCACCACCACCATGGGCACCGCGCACGACCACGGCCCGGCGCTGATGGCGGACGGCTCCGCGCAGACCTTCTACTGGTCGGCGGCGCCGCCGCAGGTCGGCGACAGCTTCGGCCTGGACCTGGGCACCCCGAAGCCGCTGGGCACCGTGAGGGTGCTGATGGGCGGCGACGGCGACACCCCGGACGCGGTGTCGGCGGGCGACGACTACCTGCGCGACGGGGTGCTGGAGTACTTCAGCGGCTCGGGCGGCTGGCAGAAGCTGGCGACGGTGCACGAGCAGCGCACGGTGGTCGCGAACGCCCCGGCGGGCGCGGTCGCGCAGGCGGTGCGGCTGCGCGCCACCGGCGGGCAGAAGACCGCGGTCGCGGTGCGCGAGTTCACCGCGGGCGCGCCGGGTGCGGTGAACGTCGAGGTGAGCGGGCCGCCCGCGGTGCCGGGTTCCTCGCCGGACGCGGTGCTGTCGGGCGACCCGGACTCGGCGTTCCGGGCGGCGGCCCCGCCCCGGCCGGGCGACGCCCCGCTGACCGTCGAGCTGGGCGCGGCCCGCCCGCTGGACCGGCTGACCGTCCTGACCGACCCGATGGTGCGCGCCGAGGCGACCGCGCAGGTCCGCCGCCCGGACGGCAGCTGGGCCGACCTCGGGCAGGTCCGCCCCGGCTACAACGAGCTGCGCGCCGACGGCGGCCAGGTGGACGCGTTCCGTCTGGTGTGGCGTCCGGGCGGCGAGGCCCCGGTGGTCAACCAGGTGATCCCGTGGTACTCGGACGTCCCGGCGGCCCGGGTGACGCCGGACGACCCGACACTGGACGTGGTGGCGGGCGCCGCCCCCGCGCAGACCCGGGTGACCGTGGAGTCCGGCCGTCCGGACGCGCTGACCGGCGAGCTGAAGGCCGAGGTCCCGGCGGTCGCCAAGGGCCTGACGGTGGCCCCGGCGCCGACGGTGACGGTGCCGCGCGGCGGCCGGGCGAGCGCCCCGGTGCAGGTGTCGGCGGCCGCCGACACCCCGTCGGGCACCTACCGGGTGCCGGTGGTGTTCACGGCGGGCGGCCTGACCGTCCGCCAGGAGCTCCAGGTGCACGTGGTCCCGCCGACCGGCGGGCCGGACCTGGCGCGTTCCGCGGCCGCGTCCTCCTCGGGCGACGACAGCGGGAAGACCCCGGCGGCGGCGATCGCCGACGGCGACCCGAAGACGCTCTGGAAGGCCCCCGCGAAGGACGACGCCTGGGTGCAGCTGCGGCTGCCGCAGAGCGCCCGGCTGGGTGCGGCGGTGCTGCGCTGGGGCGAAGGGTACGCCTCCCGGTACCGGCTGGAGACCTCGGCCGACGGCGTGACGTGGACCACGGTGGCGCTGGTGGAGAACGGGCAGGGCGGCACCGAGACCGTCCGCTTCGACGCCCCGGACGCGCAGTTCCTGCGGGTGCAGGGCGTCGGCCGGGCCGGCCGCTACGGGTACGCGCTGTCCGCCGTCGAGCTGTACGCGGTGCAGGCCCCCTGACGCACGGCGGGCCGCCGACGCTCCCGCTGCGGGGGTGCGCCGGCGGCCCATGAGGCGTACCGAATGTCGTGTCGGGCAGGCCCTTGTCTGATCAGGCGGAGAGCGGAGCGTGCTGCTCGCCGCGGCGGACGGGACGGGTGCGGACCGGGGACGGGACTGCGGGCGGCAGCTCCGTATGGTCGTGGTGTTCGAAGTCCCGGAACTGGTCGAGGCCGCCGTACGGCTCCAGGTAGGGCCGCCAGCGCGGGTCCTTGATCCCGGTGCCGATGACCCGCCAGGCCAGGCCGCTGGGCGCGGCCGGGGGGCGCTTCATCCGCCAGCCGAGGTCGGCGAGGTGCCGGTCGGCCTTGGTGTGGTTGCAGCGGCGGCAGGCCGCCACCACGTTGTCCCACCGGTGCTGACCGCCCCGGCTGCGCGGGATCACGTGGTCGACACTGGTGGCGGCGGCCCCGCAGTACACGCACCGCCCGTGGTCGCGCGCGAACAGCGCGCGCCGGGTGAGCGGCACGGGGCCTCGGTAGGGAACCCGAACGAAACGGGTCAGTTTGACGACGGACGGCGCCGGTACGGCGCTGGTGGCGCTGTGCAGAGTGGTTCCCGCGTCCTCCAGGGCGATCGCCTTGTGGTTGAGGACCAGGATGAGTGCGCGTCGCATCGAGACGACACCGAGTGGCTCGTACGACGCGTTGAGGACAAGGACATGCGGCACGGGGCCTCCTTGGACGCCTGCGGCGCGTGGCTCGCGCCGAGTCGAGCGGGCGATCGTGCCCCCTGCGGGACGCGATCTCCCTCAGTGTCGCCTTACGCCCTCGTACGACGCCACCATTTCTCCGTGAACGGGCCGCCCGCACGCGGTGGATCTTGTGTGGCCGCCCATAGGCGGTATGCCCAGCTCGGGGCCCGTCTGCACCCACCGTGGTCGGGGCGGCGCGGACGGTGGCCGGAACCGGTCTGACGGCCCGTCCGGGCGGGTGAACGGGGGCGGTGGGGCGCAAAGGGCAGGCCCTAGCATGGGGCGATGCTCGCCGATTCTCCTGACGCCACGACGCCGACCTTCAACCTGCCCACCAGCGCCGCCGACGTGACCGACTCCACCCGGCAGGCGGCCGGCTGGCTCGACGACAACTGGCAGGGCTGGCTGATCGACGGGCTGCGGATCGTGTTCATCCTGCTGCTCGCGCTGATACTGCGGGCGGTGGTCCGCAAGGTCATCGACAAGCTGGTGGCCCGGATGGGCCGCCCCTCCGAGCCGGAGAACGACCACGGCGTGCTGGGCGGGCTGCTGGCCAACAGCGGTGTCGTCAACACCGAGCGCCGCCAGCAGCGTTCCGAGGCGATCGGCTCGGTGCTGCGTTCGGTGGCGTCGTTCAGCATCCTCGGCACCGCCTCGCTGATGGCGCTGTCGGTGCTCGGGGTGGACCTCACGCCGCTGCTGGCCTCCGCCGGTGTGGCCGGTGTGGCGATCGGTTTCGGCGCGCGGAACCTGGTCACCGACTTCCTCTCCGGCGTCTTCATGATCATGGAGGACCAGTACGGCGTCGGCGACGAGATCGACACCGGCGTCGCCACCGGCACCGTGCTGGAGGTCGGCCTGCGGGTCACCAAGCTGCGCGGCGCCGGCGGCGAGATCTGGTACATCCGCAACGGCGAGGTCAAGCGGATCGCCAACATGTCCCAGGGCTGGGGCACCGCCACGGTGGACGTCCAGGTCGGCTACAAGGAGGACCTGGAGCGGATCGAACTGCTGGTCACCGAGGCCGCCGAGCAGCTCTCCAAGGAAGCCCCCTACGACGAGCTGATCTGGGGCCGGGTGAAGGTGCTGGGCGTCGAATCGGTCGCCGTCGACTCGATGGAGGTGCGGATCGAGGCCCGCTGCACGCCCGGCAAGGCCGCGCAGGTCTCCCGCGCGCTGCGGCTGCGCATCAAGGCCGCGTTCGACCTGGCCGGCGTGAAGCTCAAGGAGGAGGCGCCCGCCGCCGTCCCCGCCCAGGCCGCCGCCCCCGAGATCCTGCCGCCGTCCGCGCTCGCCGACCCGAGCTCGGCGCGGTCGCTGGCCGCCAAGCCGATACCGACCCAGCCGTAACGCGCCGCCGACCACCCGAAGGGGCCCCGGGAGTTCGCACTCCCGGGGCCCCTTGCCGTCGCGGCGTCAGTGGGCGCGGCGCCGGCGGACGGCGAGCAGCAGGCCGGCGCCGGCGAGCAGCAGGGCCGCTCCGCCGAGCACGGCGTACCGCAGGGTGGTGTCGTCGGCGCCGGTGTAGGCCAGGCTGCCGCCCGACGACCGCTCCTGGGTCGGGGCGGGCTGCGAGGGCTGCGAGGGCGCGGGCGTGGGGTCCGCCGTGGGCGTCGGGGCCGGGGTGCTCGGGGACGGCGGGAGCAGCTCGTTGACGGCGGTGGTGGTGACGCCGTCCTCCAGGTGGTCGTCGTCGAGGACGACGGGGCCCAGGACCGGCTCTTCCGGAGCCCGGTAGCCCTTGGGCGGGCTGACCTCCTGCCAGTAGTAGGCGCCCGTCTCGGCACTGGCGCGGCAGGTGCCGTCGTCGCCGGTGGTGCACGGGTCGCCGACCTTGGTGTCGGCGTCCTGCTGCAACCCGTCGGCGCCGTTCGCTTCGCGCCACAGCTGGAAGACCGCGCCCGGCAGCGCCTTGCCGTCCTGGTCGTGCTTGACCAGGCGCAGTTCGCCCTGCTGCCGGCCGAAGCCGAAGTCGAGGCCGTGGTCGTTCCGGCCGGGTCCGCCCGTGGTGAGCGCCAGTTCGGCCCCGGTGATGGGCGTCCAGTGGTACAGCGGGCCGCCCTTGGCGTAGTCGGCGGGGTTGTCCGGACGGACGGTGTAGGCGGTGTTGGGCTTCAGGCCGCCGGCGACGTTGCTGTTGTCGAAGTAGTACTCGCCGCGGGCGTTCGTGGTGGTGGTGCCGACCTTCTTGCCGTCCGCGTCGTACAGGTTGACGGTCGCGCCCACCACCGGCTTCTGCTGCGGGAGTTGCTGCCCGGAGCGCTCGGGGTCGTACCAGAGCCGGTTGCCGATCTGCAGCGGGGCGCGGTCGCAGAGCACTTCGAGGTCGCCGATCGAGGTGCCCTTGCCGAAGGTGGGGTGCGCCCGGTCGTTGAGGCGCAGGCCCGCACCGGGGTCGACGCCGCCGTCGCGCAGGGTGAACATCGGGCCGTAACCGTAGGTGCTGTTGTCCGGGTCGACGCCGGCGGTGGCGATGGACGGCTCCACCTTGGACAGCGCCAGGCCCGCGTACGCCGCGTACGGGTGGTAGACCGTGACGCGGTGGACGTCGAAGAACTTGCTGCCGCGCGTGTCGATGCCGCAGCCCTGGTTGACGTCCAGCACGTACCTGCCGCCGGACGCGCAGGCCTTGTTGAGGTCGCCGCTCGCCCAGACCCGGGCGGTCAGGTTGCCGGCGGAGATGCGGTCGGCCAGCCGGTCGCGGAAGGCCAGCAGCATGGAGCCGTCGGTCTCGAAGCCGATCTCGCCGAGCTGCGGTTCGGGCTGGGCGAAGGCCTGCCCCTCGCAGCGCGCGCCGTCGGTGCCGGTGGGCCAGGCGTCGGTCCACGGGGACCAGCCGGCGCCCTGGCAGAGCGGGTCCGCGTTCCACGAGGACTGGACGGTCTGCAGGCGGGGGTGGTCGAGCGGCTGGTCGAGGACGGCGGCGCCGAACGTGCCGGTGGCCGGGTCGAAGGGCAGCACGATCGCCCGCAGGTCGCCGGCCTTCCGGGTGGACTGGCCGGAGCAGACGCCGCCGAGGTAGCCGGTGCCGTCCTGCATGCCGAGGCCGAACGGCCGCCAGTCGGAGGCCGCCGGGCAGTTCGGGGTCGGGATGCCGTAGACGGCCTTGGGCTTCTCCGCCGTCCTCGCGGTGGCGTCGTAGCGGTACAGCTTGCGGTCGTGGAGGTTGACCACGAACAGGTCGCGGCCGTCCTCGGAGAGCTTGATCCCGCCGAGGCTCTCCTTGCCGGGGGCCGCGAGGAATCCGGCGTCGTCGCCGCCGTGTCCGGTCGAACCGGCGTCCGGGACGGTGGTGAACAGCCCGGTGGTCTTCGTCTCCGGGTCGGTGACGTAGATCGCGCCGGGCCCGTCCGGGCCGTACGGGGAGCCGGCCTTGGCGAACGCGGCGCCGAACAGCCGCCGGTCGTCGCGGTTCCAGGCCAGGCCGAAGACCGTGCCGGTCTGCGGGGCGGTGGCCAGGTCGGTGGTCTGCCCGGCCCCGCCGTTGGACGTGCGGGCGCGGTACGGGAAGCTCACCAGGGTGCGTCCGCCCGCCGGCTCCAGGGAGTCCGGCTGGCAGGCGGTGGCCAGCGGGGCGTTCTGCTGGCAGTAGTCGGACGGGTTCCACAGGCCGGTGGTGACGCTGGCCTGCTTGCCCGCCGAGAGGTCGACGAACTCCAGGCTGCTGCTCAGCGCGTTCGGGGCGCCCAGGCCGTCGCGGGAGGCGAACGCCGGGTACAGCACGCCGGGTTGAGGATTGACCACCTCGACGCGGTACCTGCCACTGGCGGTCGGCTTGGCGGGCGCCAGCGTCACCGTGCCGTCGGCGGCCGTGACGCCGGTGCGCACCGCACCGTCCTCACCGGTCAGCGTGACGGTGACCCCGGCCAGGCCCGGGTTCAATGCCGGGCTGTACGTCCCACTCTCGTCCACCGCGCGGACCACCCGCACCGTCACCGACCCGTCCGCCGTCGCTGCGGGCGCGGACACCGCCGGACCCGTGGCCAGCCCGGCCGCCAGCAGAGCGGCCAGCGCGGCGGGCCGCCGGAGCCGCTGTCTCGTGGGTTGCACGTCTCTCCTTCGTTCCGGCGCGCCCCTCCCCCAGGAGGGGCGCGCTCCGACGGAGGCTAGCGGGTCACGGAGGCGACTTGGAAGCGATGATTCCGTTTTCACCCCATAGGACAACAGCACGACTGCGTAACGGAGATGACGATCCTTCAGTCATCCGGGATCGCGACAGGGGCCCCGGACTGCTTCCGGGGCCCCTGTCCGCTTTTGACTGTGCGTCAGTGGGTGCGACGCCTGCGGGCGGCGAGGAGCAGGCCGGTGCCGGCGAGGAGCAGGATCGCTCCGCCGATCACGGCGTACCGCAGGGTGGTTTCGTCGGCGCCGGTGTAGGCCAGGCTGCCGCCCGACGACTGCTCCTGGGTCGGGGCGGGCGTCGGGGCCGGGGCCGGGGTGGTGGGGGGCGGGGGGATCAGCTTGTTGACGGCTTGGGCTCGAACGGGTGGGTTTTCGGTCCGC
>NZ_JBSGDD010000138.1:0-11738 GCF_053602195.1 Kitasatospora sp. NPDC004531
TGAGTGGTGTTCAGAGGTGTTCTGTTCAGATCTGCTGCGGGCCCGCGCCCCGACCGGTGTTCGTCAGCCCTCCAGGAACGCCTTGATGGCCCCGGCGAGGTAGTGCGGGTCCTCGGCGCCGCAGAGCTCGCGCGCGGAGTGCATGGACAGCGCCGCGATGCCGCAGTCGACGGTGGTGATGCCGAGCCGGGCCGCGGTGATCGGGCCGATGGTGGTGCCGCAGGGCATCGCGTTGTTGGAGACGAAGCTCTGCCACGGGACGCCGGCCTTCTCGCAGGCGGCGGCGAACACGGCCCGGCCGACGCCGTCGGTGGCGTACCGGTTGTTGACGTTGACCTTGAGGATCGGGCCGCCGTTGGGCAGCGGGTGGTGGCCGGGCTCGTGGCGCTCGCTGTAGTTGGGGTGGACGGCGTGCCCCATGTCGGAGGACAGGCAGACGGTGCCGGCCAGCGCGCGGGCGCGGTCCTCGGCGGTGCCGCCGCGGGCGTAGCAGGAGCGCTCCAGCACGTTGCCGAGCAGCGGGCTCTGCGCGCCGGTGTCGGACTCGCTGCCGGTCTCCTCGTGGTCGAACGCGGCCAGCACCGGGATGCAGGGCAGTTCGCCGCCGGCTTCGGCGACGGCGGCCAGCGCGGCGGTGGCGGCGTGCACGGACAGTTGGTTGTCCAGGCGGGGGCCGGCCAGCAGCTCGCGGTCGCGGCCGAGGTAGGACGGCGGCTGGACGTCGTGGGCCATCAGGTCCCAGCCGATGATGTCGGCGGCGTCGAGGCCGGCCTTCTGGGCGACGTACTCCAGCAGGGCGCCCTCGGTGGTGTCGCCGAGGCCCCAGATCGGGGTGAGGTGGCGCTGGCGGTCGAGCTTGAGGCCGTCGTTGACGCTGCGGTCGAGGTGGATGGCCAGCTGCGGGACGCGCAGCAGCGGCTCGTCCAGGTGGACCAGGCGGGTGGTGCCGTCGCGCAGGGCGAGGCGGCCGGAGAGGCCGAGGTCGCGGTCGAGCCAGGTGTTGAGCGGGACGCCGCCGTAGATCTCGACGGCGACCTGCCGCCAGCCGGCGGAGCCGGTGTCCGGGATCGGCTTGACCCGCAGGTTCGGCGAGTCGGTGTGGGTGCCGACCACCCGGTAGGGGGTGGCGGGGCCGGCGCCCTCGGGGACGTACCAGGCGATCAGGGCTCCGCCGCGCACCAGGTAGCGGCCGCCGCTGCCGCCCTCCCAGGCGTCCGTCTCGCGGACCTCACGGAAGCCGACCCGCTCCAGCCGCTCGACCGCGCTCTGCACCGCGTGGTACGGGGAGGGGGACGCGGCGAGGAAGGCGATCAGGTCGTCCGTGTGCTTCCGGTCGAAGTGGGCCGTGCGGGCGGCGGTCGACATGTTGCTCCTGGGTTGAGGGCGGCCGGGCCGATGGGGTTCGTGGGCCCGTCCCCGAGCATATGCCCGTACACGGACAGGGCCGCATGAAGTCCGCAATGGTGACACAACAGTGAGCGTCGCGCGACACAACGCCACGGGGCCCGGCGGTGAACCGGGCCCCGTGGTGTGAGGGTGCGTCAGGCGGTCGGGGGAACGGCCGACTGCCGTTCGATCAGAACGCCTCTTCGGCGAGGTCCATCAGCTCGTTGTCGATGGCCTCGGCGATCTGGCGCTGCGCGGCGGTGGTGGGCAGCACGGTGCGGGCGAAGTGCTTCGCCGCGGCGATCTTGCCCTGGTAGAACGGGACGTCCTTCTCGGAGGCGCCGGCCTCCAGCTTGGCCAGCGCGACCGCGGCCTGGCGCAGCAGCAGCCAGCCGACCACCACGTCGCCGGAGACCATCAGCAGGCGGGTGGTGTTCTGGCCCACCTTGTACATGTTCTTGACGTCCTGCTCGACGGCCGTCAGGTCGGCGATCAGCTTGCCGACGATGGCCTCCAGGTCGCCGGCGGCCTTGGCGAGCAGGTCGCGCTCGCCGGCCAGGGCCTCGCCGCCCTCGTTCGCGCCGAGGAACTTCTGGATCTGCTCGTTGACCGCGGTCAGCGCCTGGCCGCCGTCCTTGACGATCTTCCGGAAGAAGAAGTCCTGGCCCTGGATGGCGGTGGTGCCCTCGTACAGGGTGTCGATCTTGGCGTCCCGGATGTACTGCTCGATCGGGTACTCCTGCAGGTAGCCGGAGCCGCCGAAGGTCTGCAGCGACTGGGCGAGCTGCTCGTAGGACTTCTCCGAGCCGTAGCCCTTGACGATCGGCAGCAGCAGGTCGTTCAGGCGCTCGGCGGCGGCGTCGTGCTCGCCGCGCAGGCGGGCGGCCAGCATGTCGTCCTGCACCGAGGCGGTGAAGAGGACCAGGGCGCGCATGCCCTCGGCGTACGCCTTCTGGGTGAGCAGCGAGCGGCGGACGTCCGGGTGGTTGGTGATGGTGACGCGCGGCGCGGTCTTGTCCATGAACTGCGAGATGTCGGCGCCCTGCACGCGCTCCTTGGCGTACTCGAGCGCGTTCAGGTAGCCGGTGGACAGGGTGGCGATGGCCTTCGTGCCGACCATCATCCGGGCGAACTCGATGATCTTGAACATCTGGCGGATGCCGTCGACGGTCTCGCCGAGCAGCCAGCCCTTGGCGGGGTGCTTGGCGCCGAAGGTCATCTCGCAGGTGTTGGAGGCCTTGAGGCCCATCTTGTGCTCGACGTTGGTGGCGTAGACGCCGTTGCGCTCGCCGAGCTCGCCGGTCTCCCAGTCGAAGTCGAACTTCGGGACGATGTACAGACCGAGGCCCTTGGTGCCCGGCTTGCCGCCCTCGGGGCGGGCCAGCACCAGGTGGATGATGTTCTCGGACATGTCGTGCTCGCCCGAGGTGATGAAGCGCTTGACGCCCTCGATGTGCCAGGAGCCGTCCTCCTGCTTGATCGCCTTGGTGCGGCCGGCGCCCACGTCGGAGCCCGCGTCGGGCTCGGTCAGCACCATGGTGGCGCCCCAGAGGCGCTCGACCATGCGCTGGGCGACCTTCTGCTGCTCCTCGGTGCCCTCGTCGTAGACGACGCCGGCGAAGGCCGGGCCGGAGGAGTACATCCAGATCGCCGGGTTGGAGCCGAGCACCTGCTCCGCGTACGCCCAGACCAGGGAGTTCGGGGTGACCTGGCCGCCGATGCCCTCCGGGATGCCCAGGCGCCACCACTCGGCGTCCATGAAGGTCTGGTAGCTCTTCTTGAAGGTCTCGGGGATCGGAGCGGTGTTGGTCTCCGGGTCGAACACCGGCGGGTTGCGGTCGGTGTCGGTGAACGAGGCGGCCAGGTCGTTCTCGGCCAGCCGGGAGATCTCGCTGAGGATGTTCTTCGCGGTCTCGACGTCCATGTCGGCGAACGGACCGGTGCCGTACACCTGGTCGCGGCCGAACACCTCGAAGAGGTTGAACTCCACGTCCCGCAGGTTTGCCTTGTAGTGACCCATGACCGTTTCTCCGGTTCGTCTTCCACGGGCGAGCCGCTTACGGCGCACCGCTTACCCACCAGTACGCCCCATGATGCTACCCAGCGGTAACTTGTTCAACCCCTCCGCCGTGAACCACCTATGAACGTGGTCACGTCCCACAATGCGGGCCGCCGCCGGATTGTGCGGATCACCCGCCCCCAAGCGGGGTCCGGCCCGATAGCCTTGCCCTGTGTACGGCTACGAGCAGAACGCCTACCAGGACCCCTATCAGCAGCAGATGCAGCAGGGGATGCCCGGCATGCCCGGCGCCGGGTACGGGGACCAGCAGGCCGCCCAGCAGTCGCTCTACCCGGAGCCCTCGCCGCCCTCGCTGGCGGACGCGGTGCGCGCCTTCACCACCGGGGCGATGCCGGTGGAGGACTTCCAGGCCATCTTCATCACCTCGAAGGTCTACTGCCCGCGCGGCGACCGCCCCGGCTTCCTGGCGCTGCACAACACCCCGACGCCGGTGATCCCGATGTTCAGCTCGCTCAAGGAGCTGAAGCGGTACGCCGGCAAGGACTCCAAGCACTTCTCGGTCACCGGCGCCGAGGTCCTCGACCTGCTGCCCACCGGCTACGGCTTCGCCCTGGACATGGAGGGCGAGCACCGGATGGTGTTCGACGCCCGCGCGGTCGAGCAGATGGTCGACTTCACCATGCGCCGGATGTACGGCTGACCCCTTCTCCCCACTCCTTCCCCGGCCGGAATACACCCGGATAGTTCAACGTTCAACCTTGCGAGTGGTTGAGAGTTGAACTACTGTGGTGGACGTAGGCCACAGACCCGCCGAAGGAGGCCGACATGCCCGCCGTGACCGTCGAGAACCCGCTGACCCTGCCGCGCGTGACCACGCCCAGCCCGGTGCACACCACCGCCCGGCCGGTCCTCACCGTGGCCACCGCCCCCGAGGGCTACGAGGGCGAGGGCTTCCCCGTCCGCCGCGCCTTCGCGAAGATCAACCAGAAGTACCTCGACCCGTTCATCATGATGGACCAGATGGGCGAGGTCGACTACGCGGCCGGCGAGCCCAAGGGCACCCCCTGGCACCCGCACCGCGGCTTCGAGACCGTCACCTACATCATCGACGGCACCTTCATCCACCGGGACTCCCACGGCGGCGGCGGCACCATCACCGACGGCGACACCCAGTGGATGACCGCCGGGTCCGGCCTGCTGCACATCGAGACCCCGCCGGAGTCCCTGGTGCAGTCCGGCGGCCTGTTCCACGGCCTCCAGCTGTGGGTCAACCTGCCCGCCTCGGACAAGATGATCACCCCGAAGTACCAGGACATCCGCGGCGGCAGCGTCAAGCTGCTCAGCACCGAGGACGGCGGAGCGCTGCTGCGCGTCATCGCCGGTGAGCTGGACGGCCACCAGGGGCCGGGCACCACCTTCACCCCGATCACCATGATCCACGCCTCGGTCAGCCCCGGTGCCCAGATCACCCTGCCCTGGCGCTCCGACTTCAACGCCCTCGCCTACGGCCTGGCCGGCAACGGCTCGGCCGGCACCGAGCAGCGCCCCTTCCACCGGGGCCAGGCCGTCGTCTTCGGCGACGGCGACTCCCTCACCATCCGCGCCGACGAGAAGCAGGACTCCCGCGACAACAACTTCGAGGTCGTCCTCCTCGGCGGCCTGCCGATCCGCGAGCCCGTCGCCCACTACGGCCCGTTCGTGATGAACAGCCACCGCGAACTCCAGCAGGCCATGGAGGACTTCCAGGCCGGCCGCCTCGGCACCATCCCCGCCGACGAGAACTGATCCCCCTCCCCCGATGCCTCCGCCACCCACGGGTGCCGGAGGCATCGCCCTGCCCGCAGCGGGAAAACCCGTGGGAACGCCCTGCGCACGGACCTAGCATCGCGCGCATGACGTCCCATCAACACATCATCGAGGCCGCGCTGGAGCGGATATCCGCCGGCTACGTCTTCCCGGAGCGGACGGCCGCCGTCGAGGCGGCGCTGCGGCGGCGGCTGGCCGAGGGCGCGTACCGGGGGCTGGACGAGCGGGAGCTGTGCGAGCGCGTCACGGCGGATCTCCAGGAGGCCTGCCCGGACCAGCACTTGCGGCTGCTGTGGAGCGAGGAGCCGCAGTCGACCGAGGAGGAGCCGGAGGAGGTCTCCCGGGCCCGGTTCAACCGGTTCGCGCAGGAGAACAACTACGGCGTGCACCGGGTGGAGCAGCTCGACGGCAACATCGGCTA
Source organism: Kitasatospora sp. NPDC004531 (assembly GCF_053602195.1). NCBI lineage: Bacteria > Bacillati > Actinomycetota > Actinomycetes > Kitasatosporales > Streptomycetaceae > Kitasatospora > Kitasatospora sp. NPDC004531. Next base: position 5,634 of record NZ_JBSGDD010000138.1, read on the forward strand.
CCTCGACCTGCGGCTGATCCCGATGGCCGAGCCGGGCGGCCCCGCGATCGCCGCCGCCATGCAACTGGTCGCCCACAGCCGGGCGTTGGTCGTCGACCTGCGGCAGTGCCGGGGCGGTGCGCCGGAGGGCGTGCAGCTGTGGTGCAGCTACTTCTTCGCCGACGACGAGGTGCACCTCAACGACATCTACAACCGGGCCACGGACTCCACCCGCCAGTTCTGGACCCTCGGCCACCTCGCCGCCCCGCGCTACCCGGACCGCCCGGTCGCCGTGCTGACCAGTGACTTCACCTTCTCCGGCGGCGAGGAGCTGGCGTACAACCTGCAGGCGCTCGGTCGCGCGACCCTGGTCGGCGCGACCACCCGGGGCGGCGCCCACCCCACCTCCCGGATCCCGCTCACCGCGCACGTCACCGTGACCGTCCCGACCGCCCGTTCGATCAACCCGGTCACCGGCACCAACTGGGAGGGCGTCGGCGTCGAACCCGACCTGCCCGTCCCGGCCGACCGGGCGCTGGAGGCCGCGCTGGAGCACCTGCGCCCGCAGCTGGGCTGAGCACCGGACACGGCAGGCCCGCGCACACCGTCCTCGGACGGGTGCGCGGGTTTTCGATTTTCGGTCTCAACCTTTCTCCGCGCTCGCGCATTGAGGACGGGTGAGAGACGCGAGCCAGGAGGGGTGGATGCGCGGACAGGACGAGCTGGGCTTCGAGGAGTACGCGGCTTCGCGGTCGCGGCGGCTGTACCGGACGGCCTACCTGCTGTGCGGTGATCCGCACCGGGCCGAGGATCTGGCCCAGGCGACGCTCGCCAAGCTGTTCGCGCACTGGCGGCGGGCCTCGCGGATGGAGAACCTCGACGCCTACGCCCGCACCGTACTGACCCGCACGTTCCTGGCGGAGCAGCGCAAGCGGTCGCTGGCCCGCCGGCTCGGGGCGCTGGTGGGCTCGCCCGAGGAGTCCCGGCACGGGGACGCCGATCTGCGGGTGACGCTGCTGACCGCGCTGGCCCAACTGCCGGCGCGGGCCCGGGCGATGGTCGTCCTGCGGTACTGGGAGGACCTGAGCGTGGAGACGGTGGCCGAGCTGCTCGGGTGCAGCACCGGCACCGTCAAGAGCCAGTGTTCGCGCGCCCTGGCCAGGCTGCGCGAACAGCTCGGCGAGTCGAGCCCGTACGCGCCGGTGTGAGCGCCCTCGTGAACCGGACCGAGACGACGAAGGAGTGCGACGTGAAGGAGCAGGCGCCGGAGGCGCTGTTCGTGAGAGAGGCGATGGAGGAGCTCACGGCCGACCTGGCCGAGCCGTACGGGCTGACGGCCCGGGCGGTGCGGCAGGGGCGCCGGCGGCGGCTGCGGTCGCGGCTCGCGGTCGGCGGGGCGGCGGCGTGCACGGCGGCGCTGGCGGTGACGGGGCTGGCGGCCGTGGTGCCCGGCGTCGGTGTCGGGCCGAGCCCGGTCGCCGTCCAGGCGGGGGACGGGCCGGCCCCGCAGGTCTTCCCGACCGTGACGCTCTCCCCCACCGCCGCGCCGCCGGCCGACGCCGCGCCGCCGGCCGACCGCGGCTCGGACGCCGAGCGGGGCCGGATCGAGGCGTACCGGCAGGCCACGGCCGCGGCGCTGCAGGACCTGCTGCGGCCGCTGGTCGGGCAGGTCCGGCTGGTGGCCGGCGACGTGTCGGGCTACCTGGTGCCGAACCCGCAGGGCGGCGACTGGTTCGTGCGGTTCTCCGTCAGCCCCGCCCCGAACGGCACGGCGGACCGGACCTGCCGGCCGGCCGACACGGCGAAGGGCGGGCAGTGCGAGGTCGGGCGCCTGCCGGACGGCACACCGGTCGTGTTGCGGGTGGAGCCCGCGGGCGGCGGCGCCGTGGCGATCACCGACGCGGTCTTCCACCTGGGCGGCAGCGACGTGTCCATCTCCCTCAACCCCGATGAGGCGCACGGGAGTTCGGTTCCGGTGACGACCGCCCGACTGGCCGAGTTCGTCGGTTCGCCGCAGGTCCTGGACCTGGTCCGGCGGGCCGATCAGCACCCCGTTCAGGAAGAACTGAAGTCGTACGACGAAGGAGCGAACCGATGAAGCGACGTACCGCCCTGACGACCGTCCTGGTCTCCGGCGCCCTGCTGCTGACGGCCGCGCCGGCCGGCGCGGAGGACACCACCGCCGACCGCCACCGCCCGCGGGCCTGGACCGCCAATGCCTTCCCGGCCGGCAACGCCACCATCCAGGACGCGAGCCGCACCGAGGGCCGCACCGCGTGGGCGGTCGGCATCCGGGAGTTCGGGGAGGGCCGGGACAGGTACACCAAGCCGGTGGCCTTCACCCGCAACGGCGCCGACGCGGCCTGGCGCGAACTCGCCCTGCCCGACGGCCTGAAGCCCCGCACCGTCGACCCCGACGGCGCCGGCGGCGCCTGGGTGACCGGCCTCAAGGACAACACCGCCACCGGCATCCCGACCGCCCGCTACCGGGACGGGCGCTGGCAGACGCAGGACGCCCCGGCGCCCGAGCACACGCTGGCGGCCGGGTTCACCGACGTCGCGACGGCCGGCGGCCCCGACGACGTGTGGGCGACCGGCTACTACCAGCCCGACGACATCCTGACGTTCCTCGGGATGATCGAACACTGGAACGGCACCAGCTGGGAGCGGGTGCCGGTCTCCGGCATCGACCCCTCCGTCGACTACTGGACGCTCGACGCGGTGGCCGCCACCGGGCCGTCCGACGTCTGGGCCGCCGGCAGCGTCGGCACCCCCGAGGGCTGGTCGCGCCCGCTGCTGATGCACTACGACGGCCACAGCTGGAACCGGGTCTCCTCCCCGGACCTGGACTCCCGCTACGGCGAGCTCACCGAGCTGGTCGCGGTGGGCCCGGGCAGCGTCTGGGTGTCCGGCACCGAGGAGGGCCCGGACCACAACCCGCAGACCCTGGTCGCGCACTACGACGGCAGCAGCTGGACGCGCCAGGAGACCGGCCTCGGCGCGGGCCACCTGTACGGGCTCACCCGCACCCGGGGCGGCGTGGCCGTGGTGGGCGTCAACTACGCCGGCGGCGCCTACCAGCCGATCGGCGCCGAACTGGCGGACGGCCGCTGGAAGCCGCTCGACATCCCGCAGGGCAGCACCGCCGGCGGGCGCTACCCCCGCTCCGTCGTGGAGGTCGAGGGCCGGCTGACCGTCCTCGGCCTCGACGCGAACGGCCACGACGCGAGCGGCGAGCCGGTGCCGCCGACGCCGTTCTCCGTCACCCGCTGACCACCCCTCAGGACGCCGTCCCGCCCGGAGCAACTGCTCGGGCGGGACGGCGCGTTGGGGCCTCAGGCGAGGGCGAGGCTGATCTGGTCGTTGAAGACCACCCAGTGCTGGCCCTTGTCGTTGGCGTCGCACGGCTTGCTGGAGACGGTCGCGCTGCCCCAGGTGTTGGCGAGGCAGTAGCCCGGGGCGAAGGTCAGCGAGATCTGCTGGCCCGCGATGCTCCAGTACTGGCCCTGGTCGCCCGGGTCGCAGGGCTTGCTGGAGATGTCCGGGGCGCCCCACTTGTTGGCGAGACAGTAGCCGAGCGCGTTGGAGAGCGCGATCTGCTGGCCCGAGACCCTCCAGTGCTGGCCCTTGTCGTTGGCGTCGCACGGCTTGCTGGAGATGTCCGGCGCACCCCAGGTGTTGGCGAGGCAGTAGCGGCCGGGGGTGCGCGTGGCGGCGTGCCCGGTGTCGGCGGCGCCGGCGCCGGCGGTCGGCAGGAGGGAGGCAGCCAGTCCCATCGTGGCGATGGCGAGCGTCTTGCGGAAAGCGATGGCCATGAGGCGGTTCCGTTCTCGCTGCGGGCCGCACCAATCCCCTGCGGCCATGGGGTGCTTGCTCGGCTCTGACCCGAGCGCAGGCAAATTTCTAGCACCGGACGCCTGCGAACCACCGTTGCTGCACGCCGCATTCATCCGAACGGGCAGCCCGCCCCCGCCCGCTGACGCGCACCGGCTCCCGGGCGGAGTTCGTAGGCTGACCTCCGCAACGACGACAGCGCGAAGCAGGAGGCGCCGACGATGGCGACGATCCATCACACGACCGTGGAGCCCGGCAAGTTGGAGCTGCTGGCGGCCTGGCTGCCGACGCGGTCCTGGTACCGCCCGGGCGGCGGCGAGCTGGTCCGGGCCGGCGGCTTCCGGCTGGACGACCCGGCGGGCGAGGTCGGCATCGAGCTGATGGTGGTGACGGACGGCCGCTCCGCCTACCTGGTGCCGATGGCGTACCGGGGCGCACCGCTGGACGGGGCGCCCGAGGGCGCGCTGATCGGAACCGCCGAGCACGGGGTGCTGGGCACCCGCTGGTTCTACGACGGCGAGCACGACCCGGTGGTGCGCGAGCAGCTCGCCGAGCTGCTGCGCGGCCGGGCGGTGCCGCAGATGCAGAGCGAGAGCGACCGGGCGGACGAGAGCGTCGCGGTGGCGGCCGTCGACGGCGAGGCGGTGCCGGTGCTGCGCCGGGAGCTGTCCCCCGCCGGGGAGCCGGCGCCGGGCGAGGTGGTCGCCGGGTACACCGCGCCGGACGGTTCGGCGGCCCGCGCGGTGTTCCTGACCGCCGGCTGAGGCTCAGAGCCGGGCGTAGAGCGCCGCGGCGTCGTCGTGGGCCTTGCCCCGGGGCCAGCGCAGGCAGTCGGCGTCGGTCAGCTCCGCGGCGCGGACCTGGGCGATCAGCTCGGCCGGCCCGGCCTCGGCGAGCAGGCGGACGGCGTCGGCCCAACTCCCCAGCCCCAGGCGCTCGGTGAAGCGCGCGGCGCCGTCCGACAGGGCGGCCACCCCGTGCAGGTCGGCGCGCGCGACCACGCCGGTCTCGGCGTGCCGGGCGGCCTCGGGGGTGGCGGCGGCGATCCACGGGCCGTGGCCGCTGTTGCGGGCGGCGCGCACGGCGATCGCGTACCGCAGGTACAGGTCGGCGCGCTCGGCGGTGCCGGGGACGGTCGCCCAGATCTGCCGGCGCAGTTCCTCGCCGCCGGGGAAGCGCTGGTTGTCGCCGATCACCCGGGGCGGGCCGGCCTTGGGGTGCAGCACCAGCAGGGAGTCGCCGAGCGCCAGGTACTCCAGGGCGTCGCCGCGCAGCCGGGCGGCGACCACCATCGCGGCGGGCGTGTTGGGGTTGGCCAGGTCGCAGCAGCCGCCGTGCAGGGCGGCGGTGTCGGCGATGGCGTCGGCCAGGCAGCCGGCGATGTCCCGCTCGGGGTGGTCGGTGAGCCGGGCGACCAGGTGCGCGCCGAGCCGGCGGACGTACCAAGGGATGCCGTGCCCGCAGCCTGACTCCAGGGTGTCCGGGGCGCTGGAGCCGTCCAGCAGCACCAGGGCCTCCGGGGTGGCCACCACGAAGTCCTCGCAGGCCCGGTCCGGGCGGCGCGCGTCGACTGCCAGCTGTACCCGCATGCCGTTCAGTCTGCGTCCGCGACCGGCCGTTCGAACAGGGGCTGTTCGGCCCGCCGTTCGACCCTCCCGCGCCGTAATTCGGACATAATTGTCCGAACCGCCCCAACTCGCCAAGGCTTCGCGACAGGAGAGTCCCATGGTCTGGCAGTTCTTCGTCCTGGTGATCGCCTCGTTCGGCTTCCCGACCCTCGCCCTGCTGTTCATGATGGGCGGCCTGCAGTACCGCGACGAACGGCACCACCACCACGGCCGGCCGCACCGGAGCTAGGTGTCGGCCGACGGAGGGTCCCGCCGACGTGGGAAGGTGTGCTGCAGCACTTCCCACTCCCGTCCAGGAGGTCCCGAATGAGCAGCGACACCGCCCCAGCAGCCGAGCCCGCGCCGGACGCCACGGCCGAGGCCGGCACCGACACCGCCGCCGAGGCGCCCGGGCAGGACGACCAGAAGGCCAAGTTCCTGGCCGCGCTGCAGCGCAAGGGCGGCAAGAACCGGGGCGCGGGCGGCGGCCCCGGCGGCGACTCCAAGATCCACGGCACCGCCGCCGCGGCCGGCGGCAAGCGCACCTTCCGCCGCAAGAGCGGCGGCTGAGCGCCCCCGGAGCACGCGTGCGAACGGGCCGCGCCCCCCGGGGGCCCCCCCTAGGAACACGCCACCAAAGAAAACTCGTTACTAAAAAAAGAAATTATGTGACGCACAGCTGGAC
>NZ_JBSGDD010000139.1:0-11323 GCF_053602195.1 Kitasatospora sp. NPDC004531
GCTCGGGCAGCGCCGGCCCGGCGGCGGCCGGCGGTGCGCCGGGCCTGCGCACCCCGTGGTGCGGCCCGACCCCCGGCGTCCCGGCCCGGCTGGTCGGCCCGCCGGCCCGGGTGCTGCCGTCCGTGCAGCCGTCCGACGCCGAAACCGCCGCCGAGGACGCCGACAGCGCGGACGCCCTGCCGGCGCCGTCCGCCTTCGAGGCGCGCCGCCCGGCACTGCTCCCCCCCACGGCACGCCGCCCACTGCCGCCGCCCCTGGCCGCCGCCTGCGTCCCACTCGCCCAGTGCCGCCCACCCGCCACCTGAGCGCCCGGCGACGACCACGGAGCCCACGGTCCACCCACCGGCCGACGGCCTGCCGCGGCGTTCGTCCGCACTCGTCGCTGCCCGCCCCGGCGCCGAACGCCGAAGGCGCCGCCCACCTGTGCGGTGGGCGGCGCCTTCGGCGTGCGGCGGCGAAGGACTACTTCGCGGCGGCGATCAGCTCGCGGGCCAGGCGGGCGGTCTCGGACGGCGTCTTGCCGACCTTGACACCGGCGGCCTCCAGGGCCTCCTTCTTCGCCTGGGCGGTGCCGGAGGAGCCGGAGACGATGGCGCCGGCGTGGCCCATGGTCTTGCCCTCGGGCGCGGTGAAGCCCGCGACGTAGCCGACGACCGGCTTGGTGACGTGCTCGGCGATGTAGGCCGCGGCACGCTCCTCGGCGTCGCCGCCGATCTCGCCGATCATCACGATCAGCTCGGTCTCCGGGTCCTCCTGGAACGCCTTGAGGGCGTCGATGTGGGTGGTGCCGATGACCGGGTCACCGCCGATGCCCACCGCGGAGGTGAAGCCGAGGTCGCGCAGCTCGTACATGAGCTGGTAGGTCAGGGTGCCGGACTTCGACACCAGACCGATCTTGCCCCGGCCGGTGATGTTGGCCGGGATGATGCCCGCGTTGGACTGTCCGGGGCTGATCAGGCCGGGGCAGTTCGGGCCGATGATGCGGGTCTTGTTGCCCTTGGCGCCGGCGTGGGCCCAGAACGCGGCGGTGTCGTGCACCGGCACGCCCTCGGTGATGACCACGGCGAGGCCGATCTCGGCGTCGATGGCCTCGACCACGGCGGACTTGGTGAACGCCGGCGGCACGAAGATGACGGTGACGTCGGCACCGGTCTTCTCCATCGCCTCGACCACGGTGCCGAACACCGGGACCTCGGTGCCGTCCACGTCCACGGTGGTGCCGGCCTTGCGCGGGTTCACACCGCCGACGATCTGGGTGCCGGAGGCGAGCATGCGGCGGGTGTGCTTCATGCCCTCGGAGCCGGTCATGCCCTGGACGATGACCTTGCTGTCCTTGGTAAGGAAGATAGCCATGGTGTTAAGTCCCCTTCCTTACTTGTTGGCCAGCTCGGCGGCGCGGTCGGCGGCGCCGTCCATGGTGTCCACCTGCTGCACCAGCGGGTGGTTGGCGTCGGTCAGGATCTGACGACCCAGCTCGGCGTTGTTGCCGTCCAGGCGGACGACGAGCGGCTTGGTGACGGCCTCGCCCTTGCTCTCCAGGAGCGCCAGGGCCTGCACGATGCCGTTGGCGACCGCGTCGCACGCGGTGATGCCGCCGAAGACGTTGACGAAGACCGACTTGACGTCGGTGTCGCCCAGGATGATCTCCAGGCCGTTCGCCATCACCTCGGCGGACGCGCCGCCGCCGATGTCGAGGAAGTTGGCCGGCTTCACGCCGCCGTGGTTCTCACCGGCGTACGCGACGACGTCCAGGGTGCTCATGACGAGGCCCGCGCCGTTGCCGATGATGCCGACCTGGCCGTCGAGCTTCACGTAGTTGAGGCCCTTGGCCTTGGCCGCGGCCTCCAGCGGGTTCGCGGCGGCCTTGTCCTCGAGCGCCTCGTGCTCCGGCTGACGGAACTCGGCGTTCTCGTCGAGGGAGACCTTGCCGTCCAGCGCGATGATCTTGCCGTCGCCGGACTTGATCAGCGGGTTGACCTCGACCAGGAGGGCGTCCTCCTTGACGAAGACGACCCAGAGCTTCTGCAGGACGTCGGCGACCTGGTCGGCGATCTCGGCCGGGAACTTCGCGGCGGCGACGATCTCGGCGGCCTTCTCCGCGGTCACGCCCTCGTTGGCGTCCACCGGGATCTTGGCGAGCGCGTCCGGGTTCTCCTCGGCCACGACCTCGATCTCCACGCCGCCCTCGACGCTGGCCATCGCCAGGAAGGTGCGGTTGGTGCGGTCCAGCAGGAAGGAGACGTAGTACTCCTCCTTGATGTCCGCGGTCTGCGCCAGCATCACCTTGTGGACGGTGTGGCCCTTGATGTCCATGCCGAGGATGGCCTCGGCCTTGGCCACGGCGTCCTGCGGGTCGGACGCGAGCTTCACGCCACCGGCCTTGCCTCGGCCACCCACCTTCACCTGAGCCTTGACGACGGCTCGGCCGCCGAAGCGCTCCGCGATGGCGGCAGCGTCTGCGGCGGTCTCGATGACATCGCCGTCAAGCACGGGTACACCGTGCTTGGCGAAGAGGTCCCTCGCCTGGTACTCGAACAGGTCCACGTGTTTGTCCTTGTTCGTGGTCGCGGAATGTGTCTCTACGAGCGTGCCACGGCAGGATCTTCGCTGCGGGTCGTCGGCGCTGAGCGGGTACGCAGATGTACGGCCTTGCGGCCCACCCAGTTGCCGGGCGCATCGTCAATCAACACGCGCGTCACGTCCGCATGGCAGGTTATCCCCGGACGACGGGCAGGTTTCGCCCGGGACCGGCTCGACCTTCGTGAGAACCGTCACAGCGGACCCGGCCCGGCGTGTCAACAGGCCGTCCGCACCCCCGGGGCGCGCGACGGACCGCCGCGCCACCGGATCACCCGCACGGGTGGCGTCCGCACCTGTGGACCGCTCACTGCCGGTCCGGCACCGGCAGCGGGCGCTTCTCGATCGCGGCCGCCATGATGTCCGGGAACGCGTCCGGGGTGCACGCGAACGCCGGCGCCCCGAGCGCCGCCAGCGCCTGCGCGTGCGCGTGGTCGTAGGCCGGCGCCCCCTCGTCCGACAGCGCCAGCAGCGCGATGAACTGCACCCCCGACGCCTTCATCGACGCCACCCGCTTCAGCATCTCGTCCCGGATGCCGCCCTCGTACAGGTCGCTGATCAGCACCACGATCGTCTCCGACGGACGGCTGATCTTCGACTGGCAGTACGCCAGCGCCCGGTTGATGTCCGTGCCGCCGCCCAGCTGGGTCGCGAACAGCACGTCCACCGGGTCGCTCAGCTGCTCGGTCAGGTCCACCACCGAGGTGTCGAACACCACCAGCCGGGTGTCCAGGCTGTGCATCGACGCCAGCACCGCGCCGAACACCGCCGAGTGCACCACCGACGGCGCCATCGACCCCGACTGGTCGATGCACAGGATCACGTCCTTCTTCACCGCCCGCTGCGCCCGCGCGTAGCCCACCAGCCGCTCCGGCACCACCGTGCGGTACTCCGGCAGGTACTTCGACAGGTTGGCCCGGATGGTCCGATCCCAGTCGATGTCCCGGTGCTTGGGACGGTTCACCTTGGCGCTGCGGTCCAGCGCCCCGCCCAGCGTCGACCGCGTCCGGTCCGCGAGCCGGCGCTCCAGCTCCGCGACCACCTTGCCGACCACCATCCGCGCGGTCTCCCGGGTGGTCTCCGGCAGCGCGTGCTTCAACGACAGCAGCGTCCCCACCAGGTGCACGTCCGGCTCCACCGCCGCCAGCATCTCCGGCTCCAGCAGCAGCCGGTCCAGCCCGAGCCGCGAGATCGCGTCCTGCTGCATCAGCTGCACCACGCTGGTCGGGAAGTACTCCCGGATGTCCCCCAGCCAGCGCGCCACCTGCGGCGCCGAACCCCCCAGCCCCGCCGACCGCTTCCCGTCCTCCCGGTACAGCGCGCCCAGCGCCCCGTCCATCCCCGCGTCCCGCCGGGACAGCCGCACCCCGGTCCCGTCCCCCTCGGCCCCGAGCACGAGCCGCCACCGCCGCATCCGCTCATCATCCTGACGGACAGTCATCTGAACTCACTCCTTAGCAGGTGCTCCGAAAAGGGCGCGGGGATGCCCGCGTGACCGGGCGGGCGCGAAACAGGGGTGCGGGGAACCGCGCGAAGCGGAAGGAACAGCGGGAAAGTCCGGGGCGGCACGGCAACCGCACCCAGCGCGGCCGGAACACCACCCATCCTGCCGCCCGCCTACGACACCCCCGGCCCGCCAGGGGCGGGGGAGAACCGCGCGAAGCGGAAGACACGAAGCGCCGGATCGGGGCAGCGCAGCATCGCGCCCTGCGGACCGCCCAACGCGGCGGGCACACCACCGATCCTGCGCGGTCAGCCCCCGCCGCGAAGCGGAAGGAACAGCGGGACGGTTCGGGGCGGCACGTCAGCTCGCGCGCCGGTCCGCCTGCCGGGGAACGGCCGGTGGCCGCAGGCCCAGGAGCAGGGCGAGCACCGGCACCGCTGCGTCCGCGCGGGTCTCGTCGAGGTCGAGGTCGGGGCCCGTCTCCACCGCGGTGGTGGTGAGCGAGCCGGCGGCCACCCGGGAGCCGATGGTGTGCCGGACGCCCGTCTCCAGGGAGGAGAAGGTGCGTCGCAGGACCGGCAGCAGGTCGGTGAAGGTGTCCGCCGGGACGCCGCACAGCCAGCTGTCGAGCAGGCCCAGCAGGGCCGGGTCGTGGAGCAGCAGCGCCCCGCCGCCGGAGACCAGGCCCTCGACCCAGCCGGCGGCGTCCAGCGGGCCGGAGGCGACGGAGAGCACCAGGCCCAGCCGCCGGCCGGCCTCCTCGGTGTCGATCCGCCCGTCGTCCAGCAGCAGCCGCACCGCCCGGCCGCGCAGCAGCCCGGGGACGCCGGTGGCCGGGCCGCCGTGCGGCTCGCGGGCGGCGAGCGCGGTGAGCGTGCCCGCCCACTGTTCGGCGATCGCGGTGGAGGAGAGCAGCGCGATCGCCTGGTGCACCGCGTCGATCTCGGTGCGCCGGGCGCTCGCGCCGTCCGCGTCCAGCCCGGTGCACGCGGCCGGCAGCGCGACGCAGAGGCGTTCGGCGAGGCCGAGGGCGACGGCGGTGAGCGCGCTGGTGTCGGTGGCCCGGACATCGCCGTAGCGCAGGGTGCGGACCAGGGCGGGCAGCGCGGTGGCGAGGTGTCCGGCGTCGGTGTCGAGCGCGGCGCGGTCGGCGAGCCGCCGCATCACCTCGGGCAGCGCGTCGGGCAGCGCGGCCAGCAGGCAGTGCTCGGCGAGTTCGGTCAGCGCGGTGAGTTCGGCGCTCGCGGCGTCGGAGACGGCCTTGCCGGTGGCGGCGCCCAGCACGGTGGTGCCCCACTGCCCGGCCTCGACGAGCCGGACCGCGTACTCGGGCTCCCAGACCAGCTGCCAGGTCTCCCGGAAGGTGCCGGTGGACTGCACGGTGTCGCGGACCGGCCGCCCCCAGTGCAGGCCGAGCAGCCGCAGCCGGTGCAGCAGCCGCGAGCGTTCGGCGTCGAGGTCCTTGCGCAGGTCGAGGACGAGCTCGCGTGCGGTCGCCTCCGGCTTGAGCCGCAACGTCCGCTGGAGCCGCGTCAGGTCGCGTTGCAGCGGCACCGCGGGCGCGCCGTCGGGGACTTCGCCGAGCGCGTCGCCGACCACCAGCCGGTCGTGCACCAGCGTGAGCGCGATCTCGGAGCCGTCGCACATGACGGCGCGCACCGCGTCCAGGGTCTCGGTGAGGCCGGGGGCGGGGCGGCCGCGCATCGCGGCGAGGCTGTCGGCGAGCCGGACGGACTCGATGACGTGCGCGGAGGAGACCGGGTGGTCCTCGGCGCGCAGCAGTTCGGCGACCCTGGTCATCCAGCGGGCGAGCGGCTGCTCGGGCGTGGTGAACAGGTGGTGGTACCAGCCGGGCGAGTCGATGCCGGCGCCGTAGCCGGTGTGCTGGGACAGCCGGCGGTGGGTCCACGGGACCCAGGTGAGTTCGGTCCTGAGCTTCTTGGGGAGTTCGGCGAGCAGCGCCCGGTCGTGCGCGACGGTCGGCATGTCGGCGAGCGCGGGGACGTGCCAGGCGCCGCAGACCACGGCGATGGCACGGTGGCCGGCCCGGCGGGCGGCGCGGATCTGCTGCCGCATCGCGGCCTCGCGGATCTCGTCGCGCCGCTCGACGGGGTGGTGCTCGCGCAGCGCGGCCATCGCCTCGGCGAGGGCGGCGAACGGGGCGAGCGGGTCGGCGCCGGGGGTGCGGTGCTCGATCACGTCCTCCCACCAGGCCTCCGGGTCGAAGTGCCCGGCGGCGGCGGCGAGTTCGGCGATCGGGTCGACGGGGGCGGGCCCGGAAGTGCCCCCCGGCACTCCCGACCCCTCCTCCTGCTCTTCTGACGTTCCGTCGGCCGGGAATGTCGCACCCTGGTTCGCACCGGACTCCGGAGCCGACTCCGCGTCAGGCTCCGTGTCGGGCTCCGCGTCGGGCTCCGCATCCGGCTCGGAGCCCGCCCCGCGCGCCCCGAGCGCGAGGCTCTGCCCGGCCGGCAGGTCGATGAACCGGACCGGCACCCCGGCGTCCGCGGCGTGCCGCAGCGCCACCCATTCGGGCGAGAACTCGGCGAACGGCCAGAACGCGGCCCGCCCCGGGTCGTCGCTGACGTGGGCGAGCAGGGCGACCGGCGGCACCATGTCCTTCTCGGCGGCCAGCGCGGTCAGTCCGTCGGCCTCCGGCGGCCCTTCGACCAGCACGATGTCGGGCTGCAGGGCGGCCAGCGCGGCGGCGACCGCGCGGGCCGAGCCGGGGCCGTGGTGGCGCACCCCGAGCAGCGTCACCTGGGCACTCACGCGGAGACCTCCCGGGCGGCCCGGTAGAAGTCCTTCCAGCCGTCGCGGTCGCGGACCACGCCTTCGACGTACTCGCGCCACACCTGCCGGTCGGCGACCGGGTCGCGGACGACCGCGCCGACGATGCCGTCCGCGACGTCGCCGGCCCGCAGCACGCCGTCGCCGAAGTGGGTGGCCAGCGCGAGCCCGTTGGTGACGACGGAGATCGCCTCGGCGGTGGAGAGGGTGCCGCTGGGGGTCTTCACCTTGGTGCGGCCGTCGGCGGTCAGGCCGGCCCGCAGCTCGCGGAAGACGGTGACCACGCGGCGGATCTCCTCGGCGCCGCCCGGCAGTTCGGGCAGGTCGAGGGAGCGGCCGAGCTGGCCGACCCGGCGGGTGACGATCTCCACCTCCTCGTCGAGGGTGGCCGGCAGCGGCAGCACGACGGTGTTGAACCGGCGGCGCAGCGCGGAGGACAGCTCGTTGACGCCGCGGTCGCGGTCGTTGGCGGTGGCGATCACGTTGAAGCCGCGCACCGCCTGGACCTCGGTGCCGAGTTCGGGCACCGGCAGGGTCTTCTCGGACAGGATGGTGATCAGGCTGTCCTGCACGTCGGCGGGGATGCGGGTGAGCTCCTCGACGCGGGCGATCTGCCCGTCCCGCATCGAGCGCATCAGCGGGGACGGCACCAGGGCGTCCTCGCTGGGCCCGTGGGCGAGCAGTTGGGCGTAGTTCCAGCCGTAGCGGACGGCCTCCTCGGGCGTGCCGGCGGTGCCCTGCACGAGCCGCGTGGAGTCGCCGGAGATGGCGGCGGCGAGGTGCTCGGACACCCAGGTCTTGGCGGTGCCGGGGACGCCGAGCAGCAGCAGCGCCCGGTCGGTGGCCAGCGTGGTGACGGCGACCTCGACGACCCGGCGCGGGCCGATGTACTTGGGCGTGATGACGGTGCCGTCGGCGAGTTCGCCGCCCAGCAGGTAGGTGGCGACCGCCCACGGCGACAGCCGCCAGCGCTCCGGCCGGGCCCGGTCGTCGTGCCGGGCGAGGGCGGCCAGCTCCTCGGCGAACGCGTCCTCGGCGTGCTGCCGCAGGACCTCGCTGGTCGTCTCGGTGGTCATCGACTGCTCCGATCTCACGGGACGTCAGAACACTGCGCCATTGAGCGCACGAAGAACGAAAGAAACGGCTCTGACCTGGGGAGACGTACTCCCGTTCGGGCCGTGTGACATCCACTCTGCACCCCGCCACCGACAATCCCGGCGGGGTCGTCGCGGCCGGCCTGACTCCGGCTCAACTGTCAGTGGCGCCGCCTAATGTGGTCGGCATGGAGGAACGCTGGAGCACCGAACACGTCCTTTCCCTGGCCCCCGACCCGGCGTCCCTGAAAGCCGCGGGCAAGCTCTCCGGGCCCGCCCCGTGGTCGTCGACCGGCACCGGTCGCGGCGCGCTGTGGGGCCTGTGCAAGGGCAGCGGCAGCACGCCGTACCGGACGGCGGTGGAGCTCGGCACGCCGGCGTACAAGTGCAGTTGCCCGAGCCGGAAGTTCCCGTGCAAGCACGCCCTGGGCCTGCTGCTGCTGTGGGCGGCGGGGTCGGAGGCGGTGACGGCGGCCGCCGAGCCGCCCGACTGGGTGTCGGAGTGGTTGAACGGGCGCAGTCAGGCGGCCGCCGACAAGGCCGCCAAGCAGCAGGCGAAGGCCGCCGACGCGGATCCGGAGGCGGCCCGGAAGCGGGCCGCGAAGCGTTCCGCGCGGGTCGCGGCGGGCGCGCTGGACCTGCGGCTGCGGCTGGCCGACGGGGTCCGCCGGGGCCTCGCCGATCCGCTGCCGGCGGGCGCGTGGGACGAGGTGGCGGCCCGCATGGTCGACGCCCAGGCCCCGGGCCTGGCCGGCCGGGTGCGGGCGCTGGCCGACACCCGGCAGGACGGACTGCTGGAGGAGTTCGCGATGCTGCACCTGCTGGCCGGCGCGTACGGCCGGATCGACTCGCTGCCCGAGGCGCTGGCGGCCACCGTCCGCGCCCGGGTCGGCTTCACCACCGACACCGCGGAGCTGCTCGCCGGGCCGACCGTCCGCGACCGCTGGCAGGTCCTCGGCAGCCGCGACACCGCCGACGAGCGGCTCACCACCCGCCGGGTGTGGCTGCGCGGCGCGAAGACCGGCCGGGACGCGCTGCTGCTCGCCTTCGGCCGCCCCGGCCAGGCGCCCGACCTGGCCCTGCCCACCGGCCGCCTGCTGGAGGCCGACCTGGCCTTCCACCCGGGCGCCCGCCCGCTGCGGGCCGTCCTCGGCACCCGCTACGGCAGCCCGGAGCCCGCTCCGGCCGCCGTGCCCGCCGGGCTCTCCCCCGCCGAGGCGCTGGCCGGCTACGGCGAAGCGGTCGCCGAGGACCCGTGGCTGGACAGCTGGCCGGCTGTCCTCACCGACGTCGTCCCCGTCCTCACACCGGACGGCTGGCAGCTCACCGACGGCCGGCACGCCCTGCCGGTACGCCGCGGCGCGCTCGCCGACGCCGCGCTGTGGCGGCTGGCGGCGGTCTCCGCCGGCCACCCCGTCACGCTGTTCGGCGAATGCGGCCACACCGGGTTCACGCCGGTCACCGCCTGGGACGCCGAGCAGCGCGCCGTCGGCCTCGGCTGACCCTTCCCACCCGCTCCGACGCCACGTCACGGCTCCGGCCTGCCCGAAAGCGTGCCCGACAAGCACGCCCGCACGCCCATCACACCCGACCGACCGGCCCTGTCGGCGCTCCCCGGCGTCCCACGACGGCCTGTCAACCGGAGGAACCACATGTCCTGCACCAGCACCCGCCAGCGCGCCGCCGTCCGACGCATCTGCCTGCACCACGCCGCCCGCCGCGCCGCCACCGCCAGCGGCTGGGGCCGCCGCCACCGCACCGGCCGCCCGGCCCTGCCCGCCCCCGCCGCCCGACCGACCGGAGGCCGCGCATGACCGCCACCGCCGTCGCCGGCGACCAGTGGGCCGAGCTGCAGGGCGCCGCCCTCCTCGGCACCGACCGCCGGCCGCTGCCCGAGCCGGGCATCCCGCTCGCCGCGTCCGTCGACCGCGCCGACCCGGCCACCGCGCTGCTCGACCTGGCCGCGCTGGCCGCCGTGCGCCGCCGGGCCGGTGCGCTGCCCGGGCCCGCCGTGGCGGCGCCGGCGCCCGCCGCCGACGACCCGCGTCCGCCGCTGCCCGAATCCGCCGCCCGCCGCCTCGCCGTGCTGCTCGGCACCCGCGGCGGCCACGGCTCCACCGCCAACCTGGCCGAGCTGCTCCCGCAGTGGCTGTCCGCGGCCCGCGCACACGGCTACCGGCTGCCGCCGGCGCTCGTCCCGGCGCTGCTGGACTCCGCGCGGGCCCGCTCCGAGCTGCGCGCCGACGCCGTCACCCTGGCCGGCCCGCTCGGTCGCTGGCTGGCCCCGCAGAACCCCGACTGGCGGTACGTCACCCGCACCGCCGCCGACCACGACGACACCGAAGCCGCCGACCGCCCCGGTGAACTCCTGTGGCAGGAAGGCCTGTTCGCGGAGCGCGTCGCCCACCTGAGCAGGCTGCGCCGACGGGATCCGGCGGCCGGCCTGGCACTGCTCGCCTCCACCTGGTCCACCGAGCGCGCCGAGGACCGGGTGCTGTTCCTCGACGCGCTGCAGGACGGACTGTCCGGCGCCGACGAGGAGTTCCTGGAGGCCGCGCTCGGCGACCGCTCCAAGAACGTCCGGGCGACCGCCGCCGAACTGCTCTCCACGCTGCCCGGTTCGGCGCTCGCCGCCCGGATGGCGGCCCGCGCCCGCGCGGCGGTCCGCTACCGGGACGGCCGGCTGCACATCACCCCGCCGGCGGCCTGCGACGCCGCCATGCAGCGCGACGGCATACCCGTCAAGTCGCCCACCGGGCGCGGCGAACGGGCCTGGTGGTTCGGCGAGGTCGCGGCCGCCGCCCCGCTCGCGCTGTGGACCGCCGACACCGGCCTGACGCCCGAGCAGCTGCTCGCCCTCCCCACCGTGGACGCGGCCGGCGACGGCGGCGCGGAGTGGGCCGAGGACCTGCGCGAGGCGTGGGCCCGCGCCGCCGTCCGCCAGCAGGACGCCGACTGGGCCCGGGCGCTGCTCGGCGCCCCGCCCCGCCCGGGCCGCGAGGGCCGCACCCCGGGCGCGCCCGCGAAGCTGCTCGCCGTGCTGTCGCCCGCCGAACGCGCCTCCTGGACGGCCGCGTTCGTGCAGACCCACGGCCTCGGCGACGCCTTCCAGCTGCTCGGCGCCTGCGCCACCCCGTGGACGCCGCCGCTGTCCACCGCCGTGGTCGCCGCGCTCAAGCGGGCCGCGGAGCTCGGCTCGTACCCGTGGAGCCACAGCGGCGTCCTCGGCATGACGGAGCGCGCGCTCGCCCCGGAGACCGCCCCCGCGGTGGAGGCGCTGGCCGCCGACACCAGCCCCGACACCGCCTGGTCCGACACCTTCACCCGCCTCGCCGGCACGCTGCGCTTCCGGCAGGCGATGCTCGGCGGCGCCGCGCTGCTCACCGACCCGGACGCGACCGCCAACCAGCTGCGCCGC
>NZ_JBSGDD010000140.1:0-11028 GCF_053602195.1 Kitasatospora sp. NPDC004531
GTCCGGCGCACCGGTGCCGGGGCACGGCCCCTACACCAGGCTGTCCTTCCAGGTTCGGTGGAGGGTGGCGAAGCGGCCCTCGCCGGCGATGAGGGCGTCCGGCCGGGGCGTTCGGTCGGGGCGTTCGGTCGGTGAGGAGAGGAGTCACCCGCATGGAGTTCCTTCGGCCCGCGTCCTGGGACGAGGCGCTGGCGGCGATGGCGGAGCATCCGGGGGCGGTGCCGGTCTCCGGGGGCACCGACGTCATGGTGGAGCTGAACTTCGACCTGCGCCGGCCGCCGGCGCTCCTCGACCTGAACCGGGTCGAGGAGCTGGCGCGGTGGAGCACGGACGGGGCGTGGGTGCGGCTGGGTGCGGCGGTGCCGTACGCGCGGATCGTCGAGGAGTTGGCGGGTCCGCTGCCGGGGCTGGCGACGGCGGCGCGGACGGTGGGGTCGCCGCAGATCCGCAACCGGGGCGGGGTGGGCGGCAATCTGGGCGCGGCCTCGCCGGCCGGTGACGCGCATCCGGCGCTGCTGGCGGCGGGCCCGGGGGTGCGGGTGGAGGCGCACTCGGTGCGCGGGGTGCGGCTGATCCCGATCGACGAGTTCTTCGTCGGGGTGAAGCGGCACTGCCTGGCCCCGGACGAGCTGATCCGCGCGGTGCGGATCCCGGTCGCGGACGGCCCGCAGCAGTTCTCCAAGGTCGGCACCCGCAACGCGATGGTGATCGCGGTCTGCGCGTTCGCGCTGGCCCTGCATCCGACCGATCGCACGGTGGGCACCGGCCTCGGCTCGGCCGCGCCGACCCCGCGCCGCGCGGCGGACGCCGAGGCGTATCTGCAGGAGCGCCTGGACTGGGACTCCGGCGGGCCGCTGGATCCCGAAGTGGTGCGCCGCTTCGGCGAGTTGGTGGCGGCCGCCGCCGATCCGATCGACGACGTCCGGGGCGCCGCGGCATACCGGCGGCACGCCCTGGCGGTGCTGGCGCGGCGCAGCCTGGCGTGGTGCTGGGACGGGTTTCGCGAGCGCTCGGGGAGGGCGGCATGAGGGTGGTGTTCACGGCGAACGGCCGGCGGGTCGAGGCGGACGACGTGTGGGAGGGCGAGTCGCTGCTGTACGTGCTGCGCGAGCGCCTCGGCCTGCCCGGTTCGAAGAACGCCTGCGAGCAGGGCGAGTGCGGCTCCTGCACCGTCTACCTGGACGGACTCCCGGTCTGCGCCTGCCTGGTGGCGGCCGGCCAGGTGCAGGGCCGCCAGGTCCGCACGGTGGAGGGCCTGGGCGGTCCGGACGGCGCGCTGGGCGTCGTGCAGCAGGCGTTCCTGGAGGCGGGCGCCGTGCAGTGCGGTTTCTGCACGCCCGGCCTGCTGGTGCAGACCGACGCGCTGCTGGCCCGGAACCCGCGTCCGTCGGACTCCGACATCCGGGAGGCGCTGGCGGGCAACCTGTGCCGCTGCACCGGCTACGAGAAGATCATGGAGGCGGTGCGGCTGGCCTCGGCCCGCGCCCGCGGGGCGGAGGGCGGGGCATGACGCGGGCGGTCCGGGGCGAGAAGAACCTGCGGGAGATCCGGCAGTCCGGGGAGGGCATCGGGCGCTCCCCGCTGCGCCCGGACGGCGCGTTGAAGGTGCGGGGCGAGTTCGCGTACTCCTCCGACCTGTGGCACGAGGACATGCTGTGGGGCACGGCGCTGCGCTCGCCGCACCCGCGCGCGAACATCCGCTCCGTCGACCTGTCGGCGGCGCTGGCGGTGCCGGGCGTGTACGCGGTGCTCACCCACGAGGACATCCCGGGCAGCAAGTACTACGGCCTGGAGATCGCCGACCAGCCGGCGCTGGCGGTCGACCGGGTCCGTTACCAGGGCGAGCCGGTGGCGCTGGTCGCCGCCGACCATCCGGAGACGGCCCGCCGGGCGGCGAAGCGGATCGTCGTCGACTACGAGGTGCTCACCCCGATCACCACCGAGGAGCAGTGCCTCGACCCGGAGCGCCACGGCTACGTCCACGAGCCGCACGAGTACAAGGCCCGCGCGCACGGGAACCTCTGCCACGAGCAGCGGCTGGTCGCGGGCCTGGGCGTCACCGACGAGGTGCGGGCGGCGGCGGACGTGATCGTGTCCGGCGAGTACGAGGTCGGCATGCAGGACCAGGCGTTCCTCGGCCCGGAGTCGGGTCTCGCGGTGCCCGCCGAGGACGGCGGCGTGGACCTGTACGTCGCCACCCAGTGGCTGCACGTGGACCGGCAGCAGATGGCACCGGTGCTGGCCCTGCCGGAGGAGAAGATCCGGCTGACCCTGGCGGGGGTGGGCGGCGCGTTCGGCGGCCGCGAGGACCTGTCGATGCAGATCCACGCCTGCCTGCTGGCGCTGCACACCCGCCGGCCCGTCAAGATCGTGTACTCCCGCGACGAGTCCTTCTTCGGCCACGTGCACCGCCACCCGGCGCGGATGCGCTACGAGCACGGCGCCACCCGGGACGGGAAGCTGGTGTTCGCGGACTGCCGGATCGTGCTGGACGGCGGCGCGTACGCCTCCACCTCGCCCGCCGTGGCCGGCAACGCCGCCTCGCTCGGCCACGGCCCGTACGTCGTTCCGAACGTCCGGATGCACGCCCTGGCGCTGTACTCCAACAACCCGCCGTGCGGGGCGATGCGCGGCTTCGGCGCGGTGCAGGCCGCGTTCGGCTACGAGTCGCAGATGGACAAGCTGGCGGCGGCGCTGGGCATGGACCCGGTGGAGCTGCGGCAGCTGAACGCCGTCTCGCAGGGCGACGTGATGCCGACCGGGCAGGTGATCGACGCGCCCGCGCCGGTCGCCGAGCTGCTCCAGCGCGTCAAGGACCGGCCGCTGCCGCCGCCGCTCGACCCGTCGGACCCGCGCGCGCTGCCGGGGGCGCTGTCGAACACCACGCACGGCGAGGGCGTGGTGCGGGGCGTCGGCTACTCGGTGGGCATCAAGAACGTCGGCTACTCGGAGGGCTTCGACGACTACTCGACCGCCCGGGTCCGGCTGGAGGTGATCGGCGGCGAGCCGGTGGCGCTGGTGCACACGGCGGCCGCCGAGGTCGGGCAGGGCGGCGTCACCGTGCACGCCCAGATCGCCCGCACCGAGCTGGGCGTCGAGCAGGTCACCATCCACCCCGCCGACACCCGGATCGGCTCGGCCGGTTCGACCTCCGCCTCCCGGCAGACGTACATGACGGGCGGCGCGGTGAAGCTCGCCGCGGAGGCGGTCCGCGCGGAGCTGCTGGAGCGGGGCCGGCGCCGGCACGGCTGGACGCACCGGGACCTGGCGCTGGCCGGCGGGCAGGTGGTCTCGGCGTCGGCCGGGCCGCTCGCCCCGCTCGCCGAACTCCTCGGCGACGAGCCGATCGAGCAGACCCGGGTGCACCGCCACCGCCCGACCGCCCCGCTGCACCCGCAGACCGGGCAGGGCTTCGGGCACGTCCAGTACTCCTTCTGCGCGAACCGCGCCGTGGTGGACGTGGACGTGGAGCTCGGACTCGTCAAGGTGGTCGAGTTGACGGCCGTTCAGGACGTCGGCCGGGCGCTGAACCCGCTCGCCGTGGTCGGCCAGATCCAGGGCGCCTGCACGCAGGCGCTGGGCCTGGCGGTGATGGAGGAGATCGTGCTCGCGGACGGCAAGGTGCGCAACGCCTCGTTCACCGACTACCTGATCCCGACCGTCCTGGACACCCCGCCGATCCCGGTGGAACTCCTCGAACTCCCCGACCCGCACGCCCCGTACGGGCTGCGCGGTGTCGGCGAGGCCCCCACCGTCTCCGCCACGCCGTCCATCGTGGCGGCGATCCGGCAGGCCACCGGCCGGGCGCTGACCCGCATCCCGGTGCGGCCGGAGCACCTCACTCTCTGATCCTTGGGAACCGACATGGCACAGACCCCGGCGACGCCCGGACCCCCTTCGCGCGGCGCGCTGGACACGTACTTCCGGATCTCGGCGCGCGGCTCCAGCGTGGCCACCGAAGTGCGCGGCGGCCTCACCACCTTCATGGCGATGGCCTACATCCTGCTGCTCAACCCGATCATCCTGAGCGGCCCGGACGTCACCGGCCACCGGCTCGACCACGCCCAGGTGACCACCGCGACGGCGCTCGCCGCGGCCGTCACCACGATCGTGATGGGCGTGGTCGGCAACGTGCCGCTGGCGCTCGCCGCCGGGCTGTCCGTCTCCGGGGTGATCTCCGCGCTGGTGGTGCCGCACACCACCTGGCCGCAGGCGTTCGGCCTGTGCGTGATCTACGGCCTGCTGATCGTGCTGCTGGTGGTGTCCGGGCTGCGCGAGAAGATCATGAACGGGATTCCGCTGCCGCTCAAGCACGCCATCACCATCGGCATCGGCCTGTTCATCTCCATCGTCGGCTTCTACAAGGCCGGGTTCGTGCACACCGGCGGCCCGACCCCGCTCTCCCTCGGCCCGTTCGGCGAGCTGGAGGGCTGGCCGGTGCTGCTGTTCTGCCTCACCCTGCTGTTCGTCTTCGTGCTGCTGGCCCGGGGGGTGCGCGGCGCGATCCTGATCGGGCTGGCGGTCGGCACGGCGGTGGCGATGGTGGTCGACAAGGCCGCCGGGCTGACCGCCGAGGACTGGGGCGGCACCGCGCCCGTGTGGCCCGGATCGCCGGTCGCCGCACCGGACTTCGGGCTGTTCGGCCACGTCGACCTGTTCGGCGCGTTCGGCTCGGACGGCATGGGCGCGATCAGTGCCACCGTCGCCGTGTTCACCCTGGTGCTGGCCGGGTTCTTCGACGCGATGGCCACCATCATCGGCGTCGGCACCGAGGCCGGGCTCGCCGACGCGAAGGGCCGGATGCCCGGCCTGTCGAAGGCGCTGTTCATCGACGGCGCGGGCGGCGCGATCGGCGGCCTGGCCGGGGCGTCCGGGCAGACCGTCTTCCTGGAGTCCGCGACCGGCGTCGGCGACGGCGCCCGCACCGGCCTGGCCTCCACCGTCACCGGCGGCGTGTTCGCGCTGATGCTCTTCTTCTCGCCGCTCGCCGCGATCGTCCCGGTGCAGGTCGCCGCCGCCGCGCTGGTGGTGATCGGCTCGCTGATGATGAGCCAGGCCCGCCTGATCGACTGGACGGACCGGGAGGTCGCCGTCCCCGCGTTCCTGACCAGCGTCGTCATGCCGTTCACCTACAGCATCACGGCGGGCGTCGCGGCCGGCGTCGTCTCGTACACCGTCGTCAAGGCCGGCACCGGCAAGTGGCGCGAACCCGGCGTGCTGATGTGGGCCCTGACCTTCGTGTTCGTCGTCTACTTCGCGCTCGCCCCCGTCAAGTCCTGGCTGGGCGTGCACTAGGGAGCACTCGTGCAGGACATCGCCGCGCACCTCCACGCCTGGCGCACCGCGAGGCGCCCCTTCGCGGTCGCCACCGTCGTCGCCGCGTCCGGCAGCGCCCCGCGCGAGCCCGGCGCGGCGCTGGCCGTGGACGCGGACGGGGAGGCCGTCGGGTCGATCTCCGGCGGGTGCGTGGAGGCGGCGGTGTACGCGCTGTGCGAGGAGGCGCTGGGCACGGGGGTGCCGGTGCTCCAGCACTTCGGGTACAGCGACGAGGACGCGTTCGCCGTCGGACTGACCTGCGGCGGATCACTGGAGGTGTTCGTGCAGCCCGTCGGCCCGGGCGCGGCGCCCGCGCTGGACGCGGCCCTGCCGCTGCTCGCCGCCGGGGCGCCCGTCGCGCTGGCCCGGGTGGTGGCCGGGCCGCCGGACCTGCTCGGCGGCACCCTCGCCGTCACCGCGGACGCGGCGTTCGGCGCGCTGCCGCTGCCCGATGCGGTCGGCGAGGTGCGGGCGATGCTCGCAGCCGGGCGCACCGGCCTGCTGCGGCTCGGCGACGCCACCCTGTTCGTGGACTCTCACCTGCCGCCGCCGCGCATGCTGATCTTCGGCGCGATGGACTTCGCCGCCGCGCTGGCCCGGATCGGCGCGTTCCTCGGCTACCGGGTGACGGTCTGCGACGCCCGGGCGGTCTTCGCCACCCGCCGCCGCTTCCCCGACGCGGACGAGATCGTCGTCGACTGGCCGCACCGCTATCTCGACGCCCGGGCCGGGCAGTTGGACGCCCGCACCGTCCTGTGCGTGCTCACCCACGACGCCAAGTTCGACCTCCCGCTGCTGGAGCGCGCCCTGCGCCTGCCCGTCGCCTACGTCGGCGCGCTGGGCTCCCGCCGCACCCACCGCGACCGCCTCGCCCGCCTCCGCGAGGCCGGCCTCACCCCCACCGAACTCTCCCGCCTGCACTCCCCCATCGGCCTCGACCTCGGCGCCCGCACCCCCGAGGAGACCGCCGTCGCCATCGCCGCCGAGATCATCGCCCACACCCACGGCGGCACCCACCTCCCCCTCACCACCACGGAGGGCCCGATCCACCACGGTGGGCGGGGTCAGTCGGCCCGCCAGTAGTCGTTGCCGTTCCAGTAGTTCCGCACGGCTCCGCGGTGGGTGGCGAGCAGTTGGACCGGGGGCATCAGGGTGCCGATCCGGGCCGTCAGCCGGTCGAGTTCGGCGAACGGGAGGGTCAACGTCGCGGTGCCGTCGGCGAATTGGGCACGGTCGGCGGCTTCGGCGGGGAGGCCGGTGGCGGCCAGCAGGTTGCGGAGCCAGTCGGGGGTGAGCGGGTGGCCCTCGTTGCCCGGCTGGAGCCGGACGTCCGCGAGGTCGGTCGGCGCGCCGGAGCCGGTGTCGTCGAAGCGGTAGAAGTCGTGCACCGTGAACAGGGCCCGCAGCGGCCGGCCGCCTGCCGTGAGGGCGGCCAGGATCCGGTCGCACTGCGCCGTCAGGGCCCCTTCGGTGCTGAGGAAGTACCCGGGCAGCGAACCCTGGACCGACAGGCACGCCCACAGGTCGTAGCTCTCGGCGGGAAGCTCCCGCCCGAAGCCGAACAGGGTCTCTCCGCCGAACTCGCCGTCGCCCGGCTCGTCCTCCAACCGCAGGACGTAGTGGACGCCGTCGACGGGTGGGAGGCTCCGCCAGCCGCGCACTCCCGGTTCGAGAGCGCCGAGCAGCTCGAGCAGCTCGTCGGCCGTGATGCGGTCGCCGTCGGTGCGGCGGAGGTAGAGGTCGGCGTCAACGGACATGGGCTGCGGTCTTCCGGGTCACAGGGTGGAGCCGAGGGGGCGGTCGGGGTGGGGGCCGGGGAGGACCCAGGCGGTGGCGGTGGCGGTGTGGGTGAGGAAGGGGTTGAGGGCGTCGTTGGCGGCGAGGCGGTTCTGGACGCGGGTGAACAGGGCGGGGTCGCGCATGAAGGCGCAGAACAGCAGGCCGCGGTCGTCGGGGCCGTCGTCGTAGGAGTAGCCGCGGCGGAGCATCCGGGCGCCGCCGTCGAGGCGGGGGCTGCTGAGGCGGACGTGGGCGGTGGCGGGGATGACGTAGGAGCCGTCGGGGTTCTTGATGTAGATGTCGGGGTCGTCGTGTTCGGCGGTGCCGGTGAGGGGGGCGCCGGAGGCCAGGCGGCGGCCCATCGCGGTCTCCTGACGGTCGGTCGGGAGGGCGGCGAAGGCGGCGGTGTCCATCCGGATGCGGCGGTAGACCAGGATGGTGCCGTCGTCGTGCCACAGGCCGGGGTCGGCGGGGTCGGGGTTGGCGCTGCCGTCCTTGAAGCCGAACAGGTTGCGCGGGGTCTCGCCGTCGGGGACGTGCGGCAGCACGCCGTCCTGGCTCCAACGGGTCGAGGCGCCGAAGGGCTTGGCGGCGGCGAGCAGGTGTTCCGTCAGGACGCCGGTGGTCCACGGCTGTTCGGCGGAGACCTGGAGCAGCACGTCGCCGCCGCTGCGGGCGGCGTCGAGGCGGTCGCCGGGGAAGTCCGGGAGTTCGGCGAGTTCGGCGGGGGCGGCGAGCTTCAGCCGGGCGGCCAGCGGGGTGCCGATCGCGGCGAGCGACGACATCGGCGCGGTGCCGGACAGCCGCGGGTCGGCGAGGCGGCCGGCGGACGCGGCGGCGAGCACCTGGTCGACGGCTCCGAGCAGCCCGCGCAGCGACTCGCGGGTGGCGTCGGCGGGCAGGTCGAGCGCGAGCAGCCGGGTGGCGGGGAGTTGGCGGTACGTCAGGCCGGACTGCCGCGCGCCGTGGTGGGACGGCGGGGCGGCGGGGACGGCCTGCGGCGCACGGCCGGGGTCGCGGCCGAACGCGGTGGCGGTGGCGGCGCCCGCCCCGGCGGCCAGCACCGCGCCGGCCGACAGCAGGGCCCGGCGGCCGATCCGGGGCCGGTCGGCGGTGCCGGTCTCCTGCGGATTCCCCGATTCGATGTGCATGGCCGCTATTGCAGACGATAGAACACGTTTCATGCAACTCCTCCATGGTTTCCACCCGTTGGTAGGCCGGGGTTCCGGTCCGCGCCGGTTCCGGGCCGGCCTCGTCGCACTGGGCCTGCTGCTGCCCGCGCTGGCCGCCTGCTCCTCCTCGGCCTCGACCTCCGCCGACCGCCACCCGCCGGGCACGGTGATCCAGGTGCCCGAGGACGTCCCGACGGTGCAGCGCGCGGTGGACGTCGCCAACCCCGGCGACCTGGTGCTGGTGCACCCGGGCGTGTACAAGGAGAGCGTGCGGATCACCAAGCCCCGCATCGTGCTGCGCGGTTCGGACCGCAACTCCGTGGTCCTCGACGGCGACCTCAAGCTGATCAACGGCATCACCGCGACCGGCGCGGGCACCGTGGTGGAGAACCTGACGGTGCGCGGATTCCTCGCCAACGGCGTGCTGTTCACCGGCGTCACCGACGAGAAGCTCCAGCGGCACGGCGCGGGCGGCTCCGCGTACGACCCGCTGGACACCACCCGATTCCCGCCCGTGCAGGGCTTCCGGGCGAGCAAGGTGACCTCGTACGGGAACGCCCTGTACGGCATCTACGCGTTCGACGCGCGCGACGGGATCATCGAGGACTCGTACGCGTCCGGGATGGCCGACTCGGGGATCTACGTCGGCCAGTGCAAGCCGTGCAACACGCTGGTGCGGGGCAACACGGTGGAGCGCAACGCGGTCGGCATCGAGATCACCAACGCCTCGGAGAACCTGACGGTGGTGGGCAACCGGGCGGTGAACAACCGGGTCGGGGTGACGGTCAACTCCAACGACCTGGAGTCGCTGGCCCCGCAGCACGCCGCGGTGATCGCGGGCAACGTGGTGGCGGACAACAACTCGGCGGACTCGCCGCAGCAGGCCGACGGCGGTTTCGGCATCGGGATCGGCATCGGCGGCGGCACCGACAACCGGGTCGAGCGCAACCTCGTCCAGGGCAACCGCTCGGCGGGCATCGTGGTCACCGACCCGGTGGGGCACCCCGCCTCGGGCAACCGGGTGGCCGGCAACAAGGCCGTCAACAACGGTGTGGACCTGGTCAGTTCGGCCGCCGACCCGAGCAACTGCTTCTCCGGGAACGGACCGGGCACGCAGAGCCCCGCCGAGCTGGAGCAGTTGGCGGCGTGCGGGGCCAGCGGCGGCGGCAAGGTCCCGGCGGGCCGCGCGGTGGGGGTGCAGCCGCCGCCCGGGATGGCGTTCAACGCGGTGCCGGTGCCGCCCGCGCAGCCGTCGATGGCCGATCCGAACGCGCCGGCCGTGCCCGCCGTGGACCTGCCGGGCAAGGTCGACCCGGACAGCTACCCGCTGCCGACCGGCGTCTGACGGATGCTCAGCCGGCCGTCGCCCAGGGCGCCTCGGGGAGCTTGGCCCCGGTGTCCTGGCCGCCGAGCTCCAGGGTGGTCGGGGTGCCGAGGCCGGCCAGCCGCATGGTGATCCGGCGCAGGCCGCCGTCGCCGTCGATCCAGTAGGTGAGCGGCGAGCTGCCGGTGTCCTGGTCGGCGGCGTCGCGCGGGCGCGGGCCGGAGACCCGGTCGTAGTCGCGGCCGTCGATGCGGTCGCGGCCGAGCCAGCGGGGGCCGGCCTGGGCCAGCAGCAGCGGGTTGTCGGGGCGGTCCGCGCCCAGCTGGATCAGCAGGTTGAGCCCGGCGTCCAGCGGGTCGGTGCCGTAGGGGCGCGAGGTCCAGCCGGAGCGCGGCACGTGCTCGGCCTGCTCCCAGGCCGGGCCGCCCGCCCCGGCGGGCGCCTTGGCCAGGCCCAGCCCGCCGGCGTCCCACACCACCAGGCCCTGGTCGATGGTGCCGCCCTTGCCGGTGACGGTGTAGCTGCCCGCCGCGTGCTTGGTGCGGTAGTCGACCACGCCCTGCACCTCGACGACCATGCCGTCGCCCTCCTGCGCCTTCAACGACACCCGCACCGGGCTGGCCTGGTAGACCTTCAGCCGGGACAGCGCCAGCCGGGACGCCTCCTCGGTGGACAGCGGCCGGCTCTCCTCACCGCCCGTCAGCTGCCAGGCCGTCACCCCGCCGCCCGCGAGCACGGCCGCCGCCACGGCGGTGACGATCAGGCTGCGCCGGGACGGGCGCTTCTTGTCGGATGCCTCGGATGCCATCGGGGTGTCTCGCTCCTCGGTACGGGTCGGGCGGTGCTCGGGGAAGGGCCCCGGGAGAGTATCCCGGGGCCCTTCGGTGGTACTGGAATCACTCTGCTCCAGCGGGCGGGTCAGCGGCTGCGCTTCCGGACGAGGACCAGCACGGCCGCTCCGACGATGAGCAGGACCACGCCGGCCACCACGGTGTACGTCAGGGCGACGGAGTCCGTGCCGGTGTACGCCAGGCCGCCGGACGGCTGGGACGGCGTCGGGCTGGGCGTCGGGGCCGGGGTGCTCGGCGCCGGCGGGATCACCTTGTTGACGGCGGTGGTGCTGACGCCGTCCTCCAGGTGCTCGTCGTCGAGGACGACCGGGCCCAGGACGGGCTGTTCGGGGGTCTGGTAGCCCTTGGGCGGGGTGACCTCCTGCCAGTAGTAGGTGCCCTTGTCGGTGACGGTGCGGCAGGTGCCGTCGTCCCCCGTGGTGCAGGGGTCGCCGACCTTGGTGTCCGCCTTCTCGCCGTCGGTCTGCAGGCCGTCGGTCGCGTTGGTCTCCCGCCAGAGCTGGAAGACCGCGCCCGGCAGGGCCTTGCCGTCCTGGTCGTGCTTGACCAGGCGGAGTTCGCCCTGCTGCTGCATGAAGCCGAAGTC
>NZ_JBSGDD010000141.1:0-10898 GCF_053602195.1 Kitasatospora sp. NPDC004531
CAGTCGCGCCGTGTGGAACTCCCACCAACTCCCTTGCACCCAACACGACTTCGCCGACCCTCTCCGCGACCACCCGCCGAGGCCGTGCACGCCGTCCGGGCCGCCCTCACCCCGTTGCCCGGCGACGCGCCCACCGTCCACCGCCGCCTCGCCCGGCTCCCGCTGTCGCCCCGTCACCTGCACGCCACCGTGACGGTCGTCGACCAGTTGGAGATCGACGACGCCGCGACGGCCGCAGCCCGCGAGCTCGGGCGGCAGCTGGTGCGCACCGCCACCGGCGCGCCCGCGGCCGCCGTCGGCATCGCCCTGCTCGGCCGCCTCGGCGACCGCACGGACGTACCCGGCGTACTCGCGCTCGGCACCCTGCGCCCACTCGCCGGCACGGCCGTCCGCGCCCTCGACCGGCTCCACCCGCCCACCGCCGCCACCCTCCAACTCGCCCTCGACCCGCGCCCGCAGGGCATGAGGCCGCTGGTCCACGCCCTCTGGACGGACGACCGGCCCGCCGTCCGCCCCGCCCTGCGCACCCTGCCCCCCGACCTCCGCGTCTGCGCCCGCACCGCCCGCCGGATCACCGAAGCCACCCGCCTGCCCGCCCTGCTCGACCGCCACCCCGACGACACCGCCCTGCTCGCCACCGCCGCACGCCTGCTGCTCCTGCTGGCCGACTCCCGCGAAGACCCCGCCGAGCTGCTGGCCCATCCCGACGCGCAAGGCCTGTACACCGCCGTCGTCACCCGCGCCCACCGACTCCCGCCCACCGTCGAGACCGCCGCCATTCTGCTGTCCCTCGCCCAGGACCTGTCCACCGGCAGCGCGGCCCTGCTGGACTGGCCCACCGGCCGACCCGCCGAACTGCTCACCGCACTCGACACCCTGACGGCCGCGAGCCGCCGGGCGGCGACCGGCCCGGCCGAGGACCCCGACCGGCGCCGCCGCGCCGCCTGGATCCGCCGCACCGGCCGCCGACCGTTCGACCACCCCGCCACCCCCGCGCCGCTGCGCATCGACGTGGTGGAGACCGACCCGCTCGACCGGACCCGCCTGGAGACCCGCATCCTCCTCGACGGCCGCCCGATCGTCCCCGCGCTGTTCCGCCACGGCCCCGCGCACGGCCCCGACCTGCTGCTCGACGAGGGCCGGCTGCGCGCCCGCCCCGAACCGCACGAGGTCCAACTCGCCGAAGCCGTCTGCGCCGAGGGCTGCTGCGGCGCGCTGTACGTCACCGTCCGGCGGGACGGCGACCAGGTGGTGTGGGAGAACTGGCGCCGGGCCGGCTCCGCCCGCGAAGCGGCCGACCGGCCCGCCCACCGCTTCGACGCGGCCGCCTACGACGCGGAGCTCGACCGCGCCGAGGCCGACAACTCCTGGTCCTGGCGCGCCCGGGAGCTCGCCCGCCGACTCAAGGCCGCCCTGATCGACCGGCCCGAACTGCTCCGCCGCTGGGACGCCGAACGCGGCTGGATCGGCACCCCCGCCGGCGACCCCGACACCGTCGAGGTCACCTTCTGGTACGTCCCGGGCCAGGGCGCCGGCCGCCCCGACCGCCCCGACCTCCCGCTGTCCTTCCGGTGGACCCTTCGCGACGACGGCACCCCGCCCGAGTCCCAGGCCGCCGCGGCCCTGCGACGGCTGGCCGCCGAGAACCCGAAACGCTACGCCCGGGTGATCGCCGGGACGCGGCAGCGGGCCGAGCAGCTCGGATACGCCTGGCCGTACGACGACTGAGGCGGCGCCCGGCCGGACGTCCCGCCGAGGCACGGTGTCCGGCTCCACCTGGATTGCGGGATTTGCGCGGATAAGGGCAGGTCAGCGAGGCTCTGCATATGAGCACACCCGTGTACCGGGGCCCCGCCCTGCTGCTGGCCGACGACCTGGAGATCCCGGTCCAGGTCGAACTGACCGGAAACGTCCCCGAACTC
This sequence comes from Kitasatospora sp. NPDC004531, assembly GCF_053602195.1. Classification (NCBI taxonomy): domain Bacteria; kingdom Bacillati; phylum Actinomycetota; class Actinomycetes; order Kitasatosporales; family Streptomycetaceae; genus Kitasatospora; species Kitasatospora sp. NPDC004531. The sequence goes on from NZ_JBSGDD010000141.1 coordinate 1,923, forward strand.
GGCCTGCCCGGCTGGACCGGGGTGCTGGAGAGCGGCGACACCCGGTTCAGCGCGGGCGACGTCCGCTCCGGCCGGCTGCGGCTGCCCGGCGGGTGGGAAGGCGGCTTCGCGGTGATGCGCAGGCTGCTCGGCGTCTCGACGGTGTGGGTGCGGGGCAACGACGTCGAAGCGTCCCCGGCGGACTGGCCCACCGGCTGACCGCCGCTCGACCGGGGCGCTCGACCGGGGCGCGCGGCAGGCGCGAAGCAGGCGCGGGCGGCGCACCCCGTGCACGGCGGATGCGCGGCCGGTGCCCGCACATCCGGGTGGTCGGACGCCGAAGCGCTGTCGCTCACCGGGGTCGACACGCTACGGTCTGTGCACTGGAGGTGGCCGATGACCGAGCAGCAGACCTGCCCGGGCTGCGCAGGGGCACGTGGCACGGAGAAGACCGAACACTCCGTGGAGACCGACGGACAGGGGTGGCAGCAGCCCGTGCGCCGTACCTTCTGGTCGCCGTGCACGGTGTGCGCGGGCTCGGGGGTGGTGCACCGATGAGGCTGGTCTTCGTCTGCCAGAGCTGCGGCTGCCACTACCTGGTCCCGCCCGCGCTGCGCTACCCCGACGGCGGCCGCGCCAGCGCCGTCTGGTGCTCGGTCTGCCAGCACGCGGCGGCCCGCCGCGGCGCCGCCGAACCCACCGAACTCGCCGCCGTCGCCGTCCTGCTGGCCGTCCGCGCCCTCAAGGCCGCCCTGGCCGGCCGCGACCAGCCCCGCCGCGACCGCCGCCCCACCCGCCCCGCCACCAGCTCCCGCGGCCGCACCCGCCCCACCACCCGCACCCGCCTGGCCTGACCGGGACGACGGCCCGGCCCAACGCCGCAGCCGGGAACGGACGTCGGGTGCGGCGGACGTCGAACGACGGCCCGTCAACACGGCCGCGTCCGACGGGTGTTCACGGTCGGCGGACGGTGCGCGGGCCCAGGGGAGTGGCGCCGAGAGCGGTGACGCGCTCGCGCAGGCCGCGGTCGGCGGTCACCACCAGGCAGCGGCGGGACGGGGCGCCGGCGACCAGTTCGACGATCCGGTCGTCGCCGCTGCCGGGCGCCGACTCCACCCGCACCCCGGGCACCGACTCCACCCCGCGCGCCGCGCCCTCCACCACCAGAACCACCGTCAGCGGGCCCGGCAGCTCCGGCAGCCCGCCGTCCGCGACCGCCGCCAGCGCGTCCCGCAGCCGCTCCGCCGCGCCGCGCCGATCGCGCCACCACCCGTCCGGGACCGAGCCCACCACGTTCGCGCCGTCCACGATCAGCAGCGGCGGCAGCTCGGCCGGGCGCTGCTCCCTCTCGTTCTCCATGAGCGTCAACACTGCCACGCCACAGCCGGATCGAAAGTCGAGTGGAGACCTCGTGCAGGGCGGGGAAAGCTGACGAAAAGAAGCCGCTCGCCACTTGGTCCGAACCAGTGGCTACCGGACGGTATTGTCTGTGCGGCAATCCCGCACAAGAATTCGCATTTCCGATCGGATCCCCCCTCTCATGAACCACGGCACCACGGCCCACCTCGACGGTTTTCAGTACGGGTGGGTGAATCCGGTCGTCGCGTACGCCATCGCCTGCATCGGCGCGGCCATCGGACTGCGGTGCACCGCCCGGGCCATGACGCTGCCGCCGCGCGGACGGGCCGGCTGGCTGGCCCTGGCGGCCGGCGCATTCGGGTGCGGAATCTGGTCGATGCACTTCATCGCGATGCTCGGATTCATGGTGGACGCCTCCACCCTGGTCTACGACATTCCGCTGACGCTGCTGAGCCTGCTGGTCGCGGTCGTGGTGGTCGGCCTCGGCATCGGCTACGTCGGCTACCGGGGTCGCAGCACCGGCACCCTGCTGACCAGCGGCGTGCTGACCGGCTGCGGCGTCGCGGTGATGCACTACATCGGCATGGCCGCCATGCAGGTCGAGGGCAGGGTCGCCTACGACCCGCTGCTGGTGGTCGCCTCCGTCGCGATCGCGATCGCCGCCGCCACCGCCGCCCTGTGGATGACGCTGAACATCAAGGGCCTGACGGCCGCCCTCGGCGCGGCGCTGATCGCCGGCATCGCCGTGGTCGCCATGCACTACACCGCGATGGCCGCCGTCACCGTCACCCTGGACGGCCGCCCCGGCGGCAGCGGCGTCCCCGCCTCGCAGTTCGCGCTGCCGGTGGCCGTCGGCATCGTGGTGGTGCTCGCCGTCGCCGGCCTGGCCATCGCCTTCTCCCCGCAGGACCCCGAACCCGGCACCGGCCCGGCCGTCGAACCGATCCGCGTCGACCTGTTCGGCCAGGAGCGTCGCTGACCCCCGCGCACGACGCACCGCGCACCGCCGAGTCCCGAACGCCGCCCCCGCCGGGCGGCGTTCGGCGCTCCCGATGGCCGGATCTGCCGGAAGACCGTCATTGCGGACGCCCCCTCCGCCCGCCGAGGATGGGGACATGCCCACCACCACCCGCCGCATCGTGATCGCGGTCTTCCCCGACGTCGACCTGCTCGACGTCACCGGCCCCGCCGAGGTCTTCGCGCTGGCCAACCGGGAGACCGACGGCCGCGCCGGCTACCGGGTGGAACTCGCCGGCCCCGACGCCGGACCGGTCCGGACCTCGGCGGGCGTCCGACTGCACACCGACCTGACGTTCGACCAGGTTGGCGAGCGGCTCGACACCCTGATCGTGCCCGGCGCCGTCGAACCGGGCCCGGACGGCCACCGCGCCAGGATCGACCCCGAGGTGGTGCGGTGGATACGCGCCACCGCGCCGTCCGCCCGCCGGGTCGCCTCGGTGTGCGTCGGCGCCCACCTGTTGGCCGCCGCCGGACTGCTCGACGGCCGCACCGCCACCACCCACTGGTCCACGGCCGCCCAACTCGCCGCCGACCACCCCGAAGTGACCGTCGACCCCGACCCGATCTTCGTCCGCTCCGGCCGGATCTGGACCGGCGCCGGAATCAGCGCCTGCATGGACCTCGCGCTCGCCCTGGTCGCCGACGACCACGGCGAGGAACTCGCCCTCGCCGTCGCCCGCCACCTCGTCATGTACCTCAAACGACAGGGCGGCCAGAGCCAGTTCTCCGTCCCGCTCAGCAACCCGCCCACCGAGCGGCGCGACATCGACGAGCTGCGCCTGCACATCGCCGACCACCTCGACGCAGACCTGTCCGCCGCCACCCTCGCCGCCCGCATGCACCTCAGCGAACGGCACTTCGCCCGGATCTTCCGGCAGGAGACCGGCAGCACCCCCGCCGCCTACGTCGAAGCCGCCCGCATCGAAGCCGCGCGCCGCCTGCTGGAGACCACCGACCGCCCCCTCGACCGGATCGCCGCCGCCTGCGGACTCGGCTCCGTCGACACCCTGCACCGCGCCCTGCGCCGCCGCCTCGGCACCACACCCGCCGCGTACCGGCGACGCTTCCGCACCTCGGGCCACTGACCCACCGACCCGCTGTTTCCACCCCTGCACAAGGAGAATGCTGGCATGTCCACGACTATCGAACCCTCCGCCACGCTGCGCCGCGTGATCGGCCTGGACGACACCCCGGCCCGACTCGCCGACGCGACGCTGGTGCTGATCGACTACCAGAACACCTACCGCCAGGGCGTGATGGCCCTGGACGGCGCCAAGGACGCGCTCGCCGCCGGCGCCCGGCTGCTGGCGGCCGCCCGGGCGGCCGGCACGCCCGTCGTGCACGTGATCAACGACGGCGGCGCCGGGACGCCGTACGACATCCGCGCCGAGATCGGGGCGATCAGTGCCGAGGTCGCCCCCGTCGACGGCGAGCCCGTGGTGGTGAAGACCTTCCCGGACGCCTTCCACGCCACCGACCTCGACCAGGTGCTGACCCGGCTCGGCGCCGGGCCCGAACGGCCCGACCTGGTGCTCGCCGGCTTCATGACCCACATGTGCGTCGCCTTCACCGCCCAGGGCGCATTCCGCCACGGCTACCGCCCGACGGTCGTCGCCGAAGCCTGCGCCAGCCGCTCCCTCCCCGGCCCGGACGGCACCGCCCTGCCCGCCGCCACCCTGCACACCGCCGCGCTCACCACGGTCGGGGACCTGTTCGGCACGGTGGTCGGGACGGTCGCCGAACTGGATGCGAAGTAGCCCACGGGGCACCCGCGTTGCCGCAGCGGGCTCGGCGGCTCCCCGCTCGGACGTCGCACGCTTGCGGGCTGCCGGGCCCGAGTCAACTGAGCGACAGGGCATGCCTGTTGGCGTTGTGCGCCACGCCGGGCGGTGCGGCGCGGAGCCGTCGCGGCCGACGGCGTTCGGGCACCGCCTGTGCACCGCTCGGCCCGGACGACGGCGCTGCTCGCCGCGCTCGGTCAACTGGGCTTCGGAGTTCGCGTGTTGGCTTCGTTTGCCACGGCGGGCGGTGTGGTGCCGCCGCCGGTGTCGGGTGCCGCCTGTGCGTCGCTCGGCCTGGTCGGCGGTGCTGCTCCTCGTCGTGCCTGCCCGGGGTGCCGCCGAGGCCGCGCTGCTCGGCCCGGGACGGCGGCTGCTGCCCGCCGCGCTCGGGGCAACTGGGCGACAGTGTCGTCATGTTGGCGTCACCGGCCAGGGTAGGCGGTGCCGCGTCTGTGCGTCGCTCGGCCTGGTCGGCGGTGCTGCGCCTCGCCGTGCCGCCGGCGGCGATCCGGCAGGTGCCGGACCCAGTGCCGCCGCAGCTTCCGTCCGCAAATGCGGTCCGATCGCCGGCGGCGGCCCGTCGGGCTCAGCTCGAAGTCGCCGACGGGGCAGGCGCGTTGGCGTCCGCCGCTGCGGCGGGTGCGGCGGCGGCGCGGTGCAGGCGGACAGCGGCGAAGTGGCGCTGGGCGTAGGCCGCGGCGGTGGTGGCCAGGCCCAGGCCGAGCCAGCCGAGGGGGCCGGTCGACAGGACCGCGCCCGTCAGCAGCAGGGGGCCCGCCGCCTTCTCGGTGGACTGGGCCATCCCGGCCACGCCGAGGTACTCGGGGCGGGCCCGCTCCGGTGCCAGCGCCACCGACAGCTCCCAGGAGACCACCGACCGCAGCAGTTCGGCGAGCGTCACCAGCACCGCCGCCACCAGCAGCAACGCGGAGGCGAGCAGCGGCCCCGGTCCGTGCGCGGCGGCCGCCGCCACGCAGCAGGCGAGCACGGTGAAGCCGTACATCGGCACCGCGCGCACCGCCTGACGGGGCGTGCGGACCCGGGCCGAGACGCGCAGCTGCGCGGCCACCACCAGGACGGTGTTGATCGCCAGGAACGCCGGGACCAGGGCGTGCGGCGCCCGGGTGGAGTGGATCAGCCACAGCGGCAGGCCGACGTTCAGGATGGCGTCGTCGATGGTCAGCGCGCAGTCCAGCGCCACGAACCGCAGGTAGCCGCCGTCCCGCCACGGGCTCGGCCGCGGCGAGGGGTCCGCCTCCGGCGCCGGCCGCCCGGACGCGGCCACCACCCGCCCCCGGCGCCCGGGCTGCTCGATGCCCGCCACCAGGGCGGCCGACAGCAGGAACGACAGCACGTCCGCGAGCAGCAGCGCCCGGAACGCGGCCGGGGTGCCCACCGCGAGCCCGATCGCGGCCAGGCCCGCGCCCGCCGCGTAGCCGGCGTTCATCGCCGTCCGCGACAGCGCCCGGTACACCGAACGCCGGTCGCCCGCCACGTCGGTGGCGAACAGAATCTCCATCGCCCGCGCCGCCCGGTCGCCCAGCGCCGTCACCGCCACCAGCCCCAGCAGCGCGCCGAACGACGAGCACGCGAGGACCGCCGCCAGCGCCACCGCGCGCACCAGGTGACAGCCGATCAGCACCGGCCGGCCGCCCACCGACGCGGCCAGCCGCCCGGCCAGCGGCGACCCGGCGATCCCCGCCACCGAGGCGACGCCCAGCAGCAGACCGACCTGACCGGCCGTCAGTCGCTCCACCTCGGTGAAGTACAGCACGCACGCCGCCGCCCACACCCCCGACCCCGTCCGGTCGGCGAACACCACCAGCAGCATCGTCCGCCCGGCCGCCCCGCCCGGCGGGTTCCGCACCTGCGCCCACAGTCCGACTCCGCGATCGGCACTCCGCGTCCCCACTGCCGTCACCACCCCGTTCCCGTCGCCCCGTGCCGAGGCGATCCGTACCGGGAGCACTCTGCCGGAGAAGTCTCTCGATATCAAGATGCTTGATGTCGAGATGAAAAGCCGGGCCTGTCGCGCGACCGGCGGAGAGCCCAAGATCCTTACCCCGGGCGTCAGTTGATGATCAGCCGTCTATATGATCGTGCACCGTTCGATCGTGACGGACCACACCGGGGAGTCGCATACGCCTCCCCATCAGGGGGAATTCGACGTGCCGCACCACCACAACCCACCGCGCTGGCCGCTGCTCGCACTGCGCATCACCGCCAGCCTCATCGCGCTGCTCGCGCTGCTGATGCCGATCCTGGCGGGCGGCTTCCTGCAGGGCTACTATCCGCTGCTCGACGCCCACATGCAGGCCGGACTGACGCTCGGCGGCGCCTGCCTGCTCGCCACCCTCGCCGGCGTCCTGGCCTGGAAGCTCTCCGGCACGCCCGGCCGGGCCGCGATCCAGTACGGCGTGCTGTCGGTGGTCAGCATCGTCCAACTGGCCGTCGGCTTCCAGCGGGTGCTGCTGCTGCACGTCCCGCTGGGCGTCGGCATCTTCGTGCTGGCCGAGAAGTTCGCCATCGACGCCTTCAAGCTCACCGCCACCCGGCCGGAAGAGCCCACCGAGCCCGCCGAACCCGACACCGCACAGCCCGACACCGCGCAGCCCGCTGCCGAACTCGACGCGAAGGCCTCCGCATGAGCGCCCGGCCGACCCGCCGCCGCTTCCTCGGCATCGGCGGAGCCGCCGCACTCGGCCTGGGCACCGCCGCGTTCACCGCCTCACCGCTGCTCGGCAAGCTCCTGCCACCCGGCGAACCCGGCAGACTGCTGCGCAGCGCCGCGCCGCTGCCCGCCCGCTTCCAGGCCGAACTGCCGATCCCGGCCGTGCTGCGCCCGGTGCGCAGCGACGCCGAGGCCGACTACTACGAGATCACCGCCAAACGCGCCCACGCCCGCCTGCTGCCCGGACTGGACACCGAGGTCTGGGGCTACCAGGGCACCTTCCCCGGGCCGACCGTGGAATCCCGCAGCGGCCGACGCACCGTCATCACCCACCGCAGCGAACTGCCCCGGCCCACCGCCGTGCACCTGCACGGCGGCCACACCCCGCAGGACAGCGACGGCTACCCGCTCGACCTGGTCGGCGCCGCCGGACCCGACGCGCACGCGATGCACGGCATGACGGGCATGGCCGGCACGGACGCCGCGAACGTCCAGCAGCAGCGCGACTACCGCTACCCGATGAAGCAGCGCGCCGCCACCCTCTGGTACCACGACCACACCATGGGCTTCACCGGCCCGCAGGTGTACCGCGGCCTGGCCGGCTTCCACCTGGTCCGCGACGAGGAGGAGGCCGCGCTCGGCCTGCCGCACGGGCCGCGCGAACTCCCGCTGATGATCGCCGACCGCTCCTTCGCCGCCGACGGCTCCTTCGCCTACCCGGACCTCGCCGACGGCAGCCCCGGCGTCCAGGAGCCCTACATGAACGGCGTGCTGGGCGACGTCATGCTGGTCAACGGCGCACCCTGGCCGGTCGCCCGGGTGGACCGGGCCTGGTACCGGCTGCGGCTGCTCAACGCCTCCAACGCCCGCCGGCTGCGCCTCGCCCTCGACCCGCAGCCGGCCGGCGGCGGCGCGCTGGTCCAGATCGGCTCCGACGGCGGGCTGCTGGAACGGCCGCTGCGCCACGACAGCATCGACCTCGCCCCCGCCGAACGCTTCGACGTGCTCGTCGACTTCTCCCGCTACCCGGCCGGCACCCGGGTCCGCCTGGTCAACCGCCTCGGCAGCGGCCCGACCGCCGAGGTGCTCCGCTTCGACGTCGGCGACCAGGGCGCCGGCGACGACTTCCGGCTGCCCGAGCGGCTGTCCACCGTGGAGCGGCTCGACCCGGCCTCGGCCGTCGCCACCCGCACCTTCGTCTTCCAGAAGGACGACCACCACTGGACCATCAACGGCGAGGGCTACCGCCCCGGCCGGGCACTGGCCGCGCCCAAGCTCGGCCAGGTGGAGATCTGGCGGTTCGTCACCGACTTCCACCACCCCGTCCACCTGCACCTCGACCCGTTCCAGGTGCTCGGCCGCGACCACCGCGGCCCGGGCCCGTACGACACCGGCTGGAAGGACACCGTCGACGTGCTGCCCGCGCAGGGCGTCGAGGTGGCCGTCCGGTTCAACGACTACGCCGGACGGTTCCTGATGCACTGCCACAACCTGGAGCACGAGGACATGGCGATGATGGCCGAGTTCACCACCGAGTAGCCGCCGAGCAGCGACCGGGCAGCCGCCGGGAGCAGCCCCGACGCGCGCCGACGCCCCGGACCGAGCAGGCCCGGGGCGTCCGGCCGCGCTACTCCGGCAGCAGGTTGTACTCGCTCAGCAGCTCCCCGATCTCCGAGGTCTCCAGCCGCGCGTTCAGCCGCTTGCGCAGCACGTGCGGGCCGGGCAGCGCCACCGGCTTGCCGTCGCGCAGCCGGCTCGCCGCGTTCAGCAGCGCCCGCACGTCGTACGTCGAGCCGAACACCTCCGGCACGCCGCGCTCCACCCCGAGCAGCCGGTACACGGCCTCCATGCCGGTGCGCACCGAGTACTCGGTGGTGAAGATGCAGTCCCGGGTGGTCTCCGCGAACTGCCCGATGAAGGCGAAGTTCACCGCGCCCGGCGGCACCACGTCCGGCCGGTCACCGGCGGTGCGCGGCATGAAGAACGACGTCACGTACGGCATCATCACCGGCACGCACTTGGCCGCGTCCGCCGCCAGCACGTCGATCTGGTCCACCGGCACGCCCAGGTGGTACAGCCACTCGCGGGTGATCTCCTCGCCGGTGCACTCCTGCATCGGCTTCTTCACGTAGTCGCCCGGCACGTCCACGAACAGCGAGTACAGCC
>NZ_JBSGDD010000142.1:0-10782 GCF_053602195.1 Kitasatospora sp. NPDC004531
CCTCCTCGCCACCTTCCAGTAGGGCGCGAAAACGGGGGCGCGTGGGGGTACCTCCCGGCCCGCTAGGGCTGGGGGAGAACTGCGCGAAGGGGAACGCACCGCGTCCGCAAGGTCGCGATCAAGTGCAGGTCATTGCCCTGCATCGCGATCTTGCGGACGTGGTGCGCTCTTTCAGCTGCTGCAGCTGGGCAGCGCCGCCCCGTCCCCGCCCCGGATCGCGTCCAGCGCCTTGACCGCCCCCGCAAGGTTCTCGACCTTGACCAGCGTGAGCCCGGAGGGCGTCCCCTTCGTCGCTTCGCCGCAGTTCTCGGCGGGCGTGAAGAAGTACTCCGCCCCCTTGTCCCGCGCCGCGATCAGCTTCATCTGGATGCCGCCGATCGGCCCGACCGCCCCGTCGTCGTCGATGGTGCCGGTGCCCGCCACGAACTTGCCGCCGGTGAGGTCGCCGGGGGTGAGCTTGTCGACGATGCCGAGCGCGAACATCAGGCCGGCGCTCGGGCCGCCGACGTCCTGCAGGCCGATGTCGATCTTGAACGGGTAGACGTGGTCGACGCCGGGCGAGATGCCGACGATGGCCCGCTCCTCGTCCTCCGCCTTCGCGGTGGTGATGGTCACCTGCTGCTCGTCCGCCGGGTCGGGCGTCGCGCTGCCGGCCTTGGCGTGCGGGATCACGGTGAAGACGGTGTCCTCGCCCGGCTTGTGCTTCGTCACCTGCTCGGCGACCTGGCCCCGGCCGGTGATCGGCGTCCCGTCCACCGCGACGATCCGGTCGCCCGCGTGCAGCTTGCCCTCGGAGGGGCCGCCCGCGGACACCGAGGAGACGATGATCTGCGTGGCGACGGGGATGCCCAGCTGCTTGAGCGCCGCGGTCTTGGCGCTGTCCTCGGAGGAGGCGAACTCCTCCGCGTTCTGCTGCTGGGCCTCCTGGTCGGTCTGGCCCTTGGGGTAGACGTTGTCGTGCGGCACCACCAGCACGTCGCCCCGCATCCAGCCGACGATCGCCGAGATCAGGCTGGGCTGGTAGTTCGCCCCGGTGACCTGGACGGTGGTCATGTTGAGATGACCGCTGGTCGGGTAGGTGTCGCGCCCGGTGATGGTGATCACCGGGGTGCCGGTCTTCTCCTGCGTGCCGAGGGTGTTGTACGTCGGCCCCGGGCTCATCTCGGTGAACGGCACCTTCATCAGGACCGAGGCACAGAGCAGGCCTATCAGCAGCAGGGTGGCGGCGAGCATGGTCGCCGATCGGCGTGGCATGGCACGACAGTACGGGAAGTGGGGGGTGGCATGTAGCGCCGGTGCGTCCCGCTACTTGCCGCCGACGCCCCCGCTTCCGGTGTTGCGCTCCATCGCGGCGCGGAAGCGTTCGTGCTCGGCGAGCGAGGACGGGTCGGTGATCGAGCGCGGCGGTCGTGCCGCCCATCCCGCCCACACCGAGGCCAGCAGTCCGGCCACCACAGGAATGATCAACCAGGCAAGCGCAGCCATCTTCGAACTCCCCACAGGCTCGTCATGCGTATCAGCAGATTAACCGCCTACCGGGGGAACGGCGCGTGCGGTGTCCGAGTTACGGGACGCGTGGCGTGCCCGCCGTTCCGGGATACCCCCGAACGGGGAACGAGCGGGGCGCGGCGCGGACACGGGCGGTCAGCAGGAGCCCGCGCCGACCCATTCCTCCTCGCCGTCCGCGAAAACCTGGTGTTTCCAGATCGGCACCTCGTGCTTGAGGTCGTCGATCAGCCGCCGCGAGGCCGCGAACGCCTCGCCGCGGTGCGCACAGGAGACCGCGACGATCACCGCGACGTCCCCGATCTCCAGCCGGCCGGTGCGGTGCACCGCGGCCAGCGCCCGGACCGGGAAGTCCGCGCAGATCTTCTCCGCGATCCGGCGCAGCTCCCGCTCGGCGGTCGGATGGGCGCTGTACTCCAGCGCCGCGACCGCCTTCCCGCCGTCGTGGTCGCGCACCGTGCCGACGAACAGCGTGGTGCCGCCCGCCGCGTCGTCGCCGACCGCCGCGTGCACCTCGTCCAGGGACAGCGGCGTCGCACGGACGGCGAGCAGCCGGATCGGGTCGTCGTGGTTCTCGGGCATGGCCCCCATCATGGCGCATCGCGCCGACCCGGCGGCGGCGGGTTCCGCGCCGCCGGAGCGCCGCCTCGCGGTGCGGAACCCGGCGGCGCTCGCGGAACCCGGCGGTCGGATCCGGCGGCGGCGCTCGCGGGCCCTGCGGTCAGATCCGGCGGTGCTTGCGGGCCCGCCGGACCAGCGCCGCCGTGCCGATCAGCGCCACCGTGGCACCGGCCGCGCCCAGGCTGGTGGCGGCCTCCTTGCCGCCCAGCCGGCGGCCGGCCACCGCGTGCTTGCCGGCCACCTGGGCGAGCAGCTCGGCCAGCACCTCCTCGTTGGTGTGCTTCGGCCGCCAGCCCGCCTCGTGCAGCCGGCTGCCGGAGACCACCCACGGGTACATCGTGTAGGCGAGATCGCCGGCCGGGGCCGGGGTCAGGCCGAGGCGGTGCAGCCGGGCGGCGGTGCCCAGGGCCAGCGAGGCGGGCAGTTCCATCCGGCGGATCCCGGACAGCTCCTCCACGTCCTCCTGCTCCAGCCAGCCGTCGCAGCCGACCGTCACCTCGCCCTCGACCAGGCCGAGCGCGGCGTACTCCAGCGCCGAGGTCAGGTCGTCCAGGTGGCAGAACTGCCAGCACGGGCGGGAGCCGGCCACCACCAGCAGGCGCGGGGCCTCGAAGTGGCGGGTGAGCACGGTGTCGATGCCGGGGCCGACCACCACGGCCGGGCGCAGCACGGTGATCTGCAGGCCCGGGTGGGCGCGCGGGGCGCGGCGGGCGAGGCGTTCGATCTCCAGCAGGTCGCCGACCAGCGAGGCCTCCTCGGTGGCCCGCAGCTCGGAGTCCTCGGCCAGCGGGACCTCGTTGTCGGCCAGCGCCCCGTAGACCATCGCGGAGGTGCACAGCACCACCCGGTGCACGCCGGCGGCGGCCGCGGCGGTCAGCACGGTCTGCGCGCCGCGCACGTTGTAGGCGCTGCGGGTGCGCGGGTCGGACTCCATGCCGAGGTCCATCGCCAGGTGCACCACGACGTCCACCCCGGCCAGCCGCTCGGCGACGGCGGGGTCGCGAACGTCCAGCACCCGCCAGTGGACGCCGGGGACCTCGCCGCGGCGGTCGTCCACCGCGAGCACCCGGCGCACGTGCGGCGAGGCCACCAGGCGCTGGGCGACGCGCTCGCCGAGCACGCCGGCCGCGCCGGTGACGGCCACGACGAGTGGCTTGCCGCCGTAGGCTGGAGACGGCGAACCGGCGTCGGCCGGCGCGTCCTCGCCCTCGGTCAGCCCAGAGCGAACGTCCGAAGGCGGGGAACTCACCGGCCATCCTCCACGGTTAGCTTAAGTGCGTACGTACGAGTGTCACGCACTGTCCATCCTGCCCGAGGCTCAGCCCCCGCGGTGCACCCGGCGCGGTCGGCCGCGAGACCATTGAAACGGCCCGGAGCCTCCGGGCGGCAGAATTTCCCGCCACACCACCGCGTGACGGCCGATCAGATCGAGGACCCCGTGAGCGACCTCCCCTTCGGATTCGGCGTTCCCCCCGAGGAGCCCGAGGACGGCAAGAACAAGGGCAAGAAGGACGGCGAGCAGGGCGACTCGACCCCGCAGCAGCCGTTCGGCTTCGGCACCGGAAACCCCTTCGGGGCGCTGTTCGGCATGGGCGGCGCCGGCGGGGCGGGCGGCGACAACCCGTTCGCCGCGATGATGGGCGGCTTCAACCCCAACGACCTGGGCGCGGCGTTCCAGCAGCTCGGGCAGATGCTCTCGTTCGAGGGCGGCCCGGTGAACTGGGAGCTGGCCAAGAACATCGCCCGGCAGACCGTGGTCGCCGAGCAGCCCGAGGGGAAGACCAAGGACCGCTCGGTGGGCGCCGCCGAGCGCACCGCCGTGGTCGAGTCGGTCCGGCTGGCCGACCTGTGGCTGGACTCGGCGACCGAGTTCCCGTCCACCTCCTCGGCGGCCGTGGCGTGGAGCCGCGCCGAGTGGATCGAGGCCACCCTGCCGGTGTGGAAGGACCTGGTCGACCCGGTCGCGGAGCGCGTCGGCAACGCCATGGGCGGCGTGCTGCCCGAGGAGATGCAGGCCGTCGCCGGGCCGCTGATGGGCATGATGCGCTCGATGGGCGGCGCGATGTTCGGCACCCAGATCGGGCAGGCGCTCGGCGCGCTGGCCGCCGAGGTGCTCGGCTCCACCGATGTCGGCCTGCCGCTCGCGCCCGCCGGGAAGGCCGCGCTGCTGCCGCAGAACATCGCCGAGTTCGGCGACGGGCTGAACGTGCCCGCCGAGGAGGTCCGGCTCTACCTGGCCCTGCGCGAGGCCGCCCACCAGCGGCTGTTCGCCCACGTGCCGTGGCTGCGGGCACACCTGTTCGGGGCCGTCGAGGCGTACGCGCGCGGCATCAAGGTCGACACCTCGCGGATGGAGGAGCTGGTCGGCCAGCTCGACCCGAGCAACCCCGAGGCGCTGCAGGACGCGCTGGCCGGCGGCCTGCTGCAGCCCGAGGACACCCCCGAGCAGAAGGCCGCGCTGGCCCGCCTGGAGACCGCGCTGGCCCTGGTCGAGGGCTGGGTCGACGCCGTGGTCCACGCCGCCGCCGCCCCGCACCTGCCGCACGCCGCCGCGCTGCGCGAGACGCTCCGCCGCCGCCGCGCCACCGGCGGCCCCGCCGAGCAGACCTTCGCCACCCTGGTCGGCCTGGAGCTGCGCCCCCGCCGCCTGCGCGACGCCTCCCGCCTGTGGGCCTCGCTCGCCGACGCCCGCGGCGTCGAGGGCCGCGACGCGCTGTGGAGCCACCCCGACATGCTGCCCACCGCCGCCGACCTGGACGACCCGGACGGCTTCGTGCACCGCGACACCGCCGCCGAGACCGAGGGCGGCTTCGACTTCGACGCGCTGAACAAGCTGCTCGGCGAGGCCGCCGGCGGCGGCAGCGGCAAGCCCGACCTGACCAAGGACGAGGGCGCCTCCGGCAAGGACGCCGGCGAGGGCACGGACGGCCGGGAGGGCGACGCCAAGTGACGTCGCTGCACACCGACGCCGTCCGCGCGCTGACCGACTGGACGCCCGACGAGGACGGCCAGCGGGAGCTGCGCCGCGACTACCTCGCACACCTCGCCGAACACCCCGACGGCCTGTGGCGGGCCTGCCTGCCCGGCCACATCACCGCCAGCGCGCTGGTGGTCGACCCGGCCGAGGGGCGGGTGCTGCTGACGCTGCACCCCAAGGTCGGCAGGTGGCTGCAGATGGGCGGCCACTGCGAGCCCGGCGACGGGACGCTCGCGGCGGCGGCACTGCGCGAGGCCGTCGAGGAGTCCGGCATCGCCGGGCTGGAGCTGCTCGCGGTCGACGGCCGCACCGCGCCGGTGAAGCTGGACCGCCACCAGGTGCGCTGCCTGGGCAAGGACCGGCCGGAGAACGTCCACCTGGACGTGCAGTACGTGGCCCTCGCCCCGGCCGGGGCGCGCGAGCTGATCAGCGAGGAGTCGCTGGATCTGCGCTGGTTCGGCTGGGAGCAGCTGCCGGACGACACCGACCGCTCGGTGCGGGATCTGGTGGCGCGGGCCCGGGCGCTGGTCTGAGCTTCCTCCGTGACCCCCGCGGGCCCCTGACGGGCCCGCGGGGGTCCGTCGTCGTCCGTCAGGTGTTCCGGGCGCCGGGGATGTGCGGCAGGCGGGCGGCGGAGGCGACGCCCTCCAGGTAGCCGCGGGCCCGTTCGGTGCGCGGGTAGGCGTCCAGCAGGGCCCAGAACCGGGGGCCGTGGTCGGGCACCAGCAGGTGGGCGAGTTCGTGCAGCAGCACGTAGTCCACCACGTACTCGGGCATGCCCTGGAGGCGGTGGGAGAGCCGGATGGTGCGTTCGCTGGGGGTGCAGGAGCCCCAGCGGGAGTTCTGGTTGGTGACCCAGCGGACCTGCTCGGGCTCGGCGCGGCCGCCCAGGTACAGCCGGGACAGTTCGGCGGCCCGGGCCTGCAGGGCCTCGTCGCCGAGCACCCGGCGCTTCTCCTGCGCGGCGAGCTTGTCGAGCATCTGCGCCACCCAGCGCTGCTCCTCGGCGTGCGACATCCGGGCCGGGATCAGCACCACGGTGCGGTCGCCCTCGCGGTAGGCGGAGACGGTGCGGCTGCGGCGGGCGCTGCGGCGCACCTCGACCTTGCTGCGGTCGATGCCGCGCTCGGGGCCGCGGGCCCGGTCGGCCTCGGTGCTGGCATGCGCACCGGGCGCCGCGACCGTGGATCCGGAGGCTGCCCGGGCACGCCGACGCGACGCCGACCGATGGGAGTCCCGTTCGGCTGCCATGGCAAGGACGTTACCCCGTAGCCGCGACAGAAGTCCGGTTCCGGGACGGCGCGGCACCCGGGTACCACCCGGCAGCGTTATCCACAGGCTGTGCACATGATGACCCGATTGTCTGAGCGGTCCTGTGGACAACGCGCTTTCCGGGACGGCGGGTTGGGGGCAAGCTGCGGTCACCAGTTGATCCGACGCCTCGACCGGGACGCCGGAGACCGACGCTTGGAGGACCGACATGCGCCCCGTGATCAAGCCCGCCCTGTCCCGGCTCTGGCGGGAGAAGCAGACCCTGCAGTTCGGCACCGTCCGCCGGCACGCCCGGCTGATCGAGGGCGTCGACTCCAGACTCGCCCTGTTCCTCGGCCTGATCGACGGCACCCGGACGGGGCCCGCGGTGGTCGAGGCCGGGCAGAAGCTCGGCCTGAGCCAGGAGTACTGCCAGGGGATGCTCGACTCGCTCGGGCAGAGCGAACTGCTGGACGACGCCCAGGCCTTGCACGACGTGGTGGAGCTGTATCCGGCGCCGCGCCGCGATCTGCTCGGCCCCGACGTCTCCTCGCTCTCGCTGGTGCACCCGGCGCCGGACGAGGCCGCCGCGGTGCTGCGCAACCGCGCCCGGGCCCGGGTCGAAGTGCGCGGGGCCGGGCGGGTCGGCGCGGCCGTCGCCACCGCGCTGGCCGCCGGCGGCATCGGCGAGGTCTCGGTGCTCGACCGCGGCCGGGTCTCGGTTCGGGACTGCGCACCGGGCGGCTTCCCGCCGGGAGACGTCGGGCGGCTGCGCTCCACCGCCGCCCGGGAGTTGGTGCACCGCGTCAACGGCGCCCCGATCGGCGAACGGTACCGGCGGCCGCCGGTCAACCCGCCGCCCCCGGTCCTGGTGGTGCTCGCCCCGCGGGACGGCTCGGGCGCGTACACCGGAGCCGCCGTGGACGCCCAGGAGTTGATGCGGGCCGGCATCCCGCACCTGTACACCGGGGTGCTCGAACACCTCGGCGTGGTCGGCCCGTTGGTCGTCCCCGGGGCCTCCGCCTGCGGCAGCTGCGCCACCCTGGCCCGGCGCGACCAGGACGAGGCCTGGCCGCGGCTGCTCGCCCAACTGATCGACGAGGGGCCGGGCAGACCTCGCGCCCCGGCCTGCGACAGCGCGGTCGCCGCCTCCGTCGCCGGGCTGGCCGCGCTGCACGTCCAGCTGTACCTGGACGGGGTGCTGCCGCCGAGCGTGGACGGCTGGTGCGAACTCTCCGCGGCCGACGGCATGGTGCGCAGACTGCGGCTGCGCAGCCACCCCGACTGCGGTTGCCTGTGGCAGTCCGCCGCGCCCGTTCAAGCGGGCACAATGGCCTAGGACATGCCTTCGGGTCCGTCCGGCGAAGCCCCGCCGTTCCACCCGCACGCCCTGCCCGGCGCACCGGCGCCGGAGCGTGCGGGCCCGGTGGGGAGGGGTGCCGGACGGGCCCCGGGAGTCCGCACCACCCGCCGGCGGGGGCCGCCGGTCGGTCCGGCTGATCTGGAGGTCCGGTGAGCGATCTACCGCGCAAGGCAGTGACCGGCACGGCGCGACCGGTCGCCCGCCCGCGTCCGGCAACGGCCCTGCGGCCCACGCCGGTCCGGTCCGCGGCGGTCCCGGGGCCCGCGGCGCTCCCGGCGTCCGTGGCGGCGGCCGGTCGGGAGGTGGCCGATGTCTGAGATGCCGCGCAAGGCCGTCTCGCGGACGGCCCGGCTGGCCGCACTGCCGCTGAGCTTCGCCGGCCGCGCCACGCTGGGCCTGGGCAAGCGGCTCGGCGGTCGCCCGGCGGAGGAGGTCGCGGCCGAGCTGCAGGCCCAGACCGCCGAGCAACTGTTCGCGACCCTGGGCAAGTTGAAGGGAGGGGCGATGAAGTTCGGGCAGGCCATGTCGGTCTTCGAGTCGGCCCTCCCGGAGGACGTGGCGGGCCCCTACCGGGCCGCGCTCACCAAGCTCCAGGACTCCGCCCCGGCGATGCCGACCCGCACCGTGCACTCCGTGCTGTCCGCCGACCTCGGCGACGACTGGGCGGCCAACTTCCGCTCCTTCTCCGACCAGCCGTCCGCCGCCGCCTCCATCGGCCAGGTGCACCGGGCCGTGTGGCAGGACGGCCGGGACGTCGCGGTCAAGATCCAGTACCCGGGGGCGGGCGACGCCCTGCTCAGCGACCTCGGCCAACTCGCCCGCCTCGCCCGGATGCTGGGCCCGCTGATCCCCGGCATGGACATCAAGCCGCTGATCGCCGAGCTGCGCGAGCGGGTCACCGAGGAGCTCGACTACCAACTGGAGGCCGAGTCCCAGCAGTTGCACGCCAAGGAGTTCGCGGGCGACGCCGACATCCGGGTGCCCCGGGTGGTCGCCCAGTCCGGCCGGGTGCTGGTCACCGAGTGGCTGGACGGCAAGCCGCTCTCCCAGGTCATCTCCGACGGCACCCGGACGGAGCGCGACCGGGCCGGGCAGCTGCTCGCCCGCTTCCTGTTCGCCGGCCCGGCCCGCACCGGCCTGCTGCACGCCGACCCGCACCCGGGCAACTTCCGGCTGGTCAAGACCGGCCGGGCCGCGTCCAGTTGGCAGCTCGGCGTGCTCGACTTCGGCACCGTCGACCGCCTCCCCGGCGGCCTGCCCCGACCGATCGGCACCTCCCTGCGGCTCGCCCTGGCGGGCGACGCGGGCGCGGTCTACGACCTGCTGCGGCAGGAGGGCTTCGTCCGCCCGACCATCTCGCTCGACCCGGACGCGGTGCTGGACTACCTGGTGCCGATCATCGAGCCCACCCGCGCCGAGCAGTTCACCTTCAGCCGCGAGTGGATGCGCACCCAGGCCGCCCGGATCGCCGACCCGCGCTCCCCCGCCTACAACCTCGGCAAGCAGCTCAACCTCCCGCCGTCCTACCTGCTGATCCACCGGGTCACGCTCTCCACCATCGGCGTGCTCTGCCAACTCGGCGCCACCGTGCGGCTGCACGAGGAGCTGCTGCGCTGGCTCCCCGGCTTCGCCGAGCCCGAGTAGCCGCCCGCCGGGCCCCGGCCCACCGCCGGTGCCCACCGCCGGGCGGGCGCGGGTGCGGGCGGGCGCGGGCGGGCGCGGGCCGCGGCGGTGCGCGCCCGGCCGCCGGGTCAGTCGCGCTCGGCCGGCAGCGGCCGCGCCGCCGGCCAGACCCGGCGGACGCGGGTGGCCAGGGTGGCGCAGAAGCGTCCGAAGACCGGGAGGTCGGTGGTGGCGTCGGCCAGCGCGGCGACGGCCTGGAGGCGGTGCAGGAGGCGGCGCCGGGCGGTGGCGTTGCCCCAGGTCCAGTCCGCGTGGTGGAGGCGGGCGAGGTAGTCGGCGGCGCCGCGTTCGGCCTTGGGGACGAGGGCGTCGCCGCGGATCAGCCAGCCGGCGCAGGCGTCGGCGAGCGCGGCGGGCCCGGCGGCGTCGGTGCCGGTGGCGGCCCGCCAGGCGGTGCGGTAGGCGTGCTCCGCCGCGGCCAGCACCTCGGACGGCGGGGCGGTGGAGCACCAGCAGGTGGGGAACCCGATCCGCAGGTAGGCGAACTCGACGGCGCCGGGCCCGAGCGAGGACTGCTCGAAGTCGATGAACCGGACGCCCTCGGCGGTGTGCAGGTCGTTGCCGGGGCAGGGGTCGCCGTGCAGCAGGGCGTGCCGGGCGGGGGTGGCGGACAGCCGGGCGAGCAGGGCCTCGGCCTCGGCGCGGGCGCCGGGCGGGGCGGGCACGTCGAGGCTGCGGGCCAACGCGATGAAGCAGCCGAGGTCGCGCTCGGTCGGGCCGGTCCAGGCGGGCAGGGCGGTGCCGGGGGCCGTCCCGGCGAGGTCGTCCAGGTCGGCGGGGGCGCTGGCGTGCAGCCCGGCCAGCGCGGCGGCGTAGTCGACCTGCCAGCCCGGCCCGGGGGTGCGGTCCGTCAGGCGTTCCAGCACCAGCACCCGGGCCGCGGGGTCGGTGCCGAGCAGCGCGGGCACCACGGGCCGGCCGGTCCGCCCGGCCTTGCGGGAGGCGAGGGCCAGCGCGGCGGCCTCGCGGGCGAAGCGGTCGTCGGCGCCGGGCGAGTCGACCAGTTGCTTCACCACCACCGGGGCGCCGGAGAGTTCGGCCCGCCAGACCCGGGAGCGCGGACTGCTGACCAGGCGGCGGGCCTTGCGCGGCGAGCCGAGTTCGGCGCGCAGCCGCTCGCCGAGCGGAAGGGAGGACCACATGCGGCACATCCTCCCACCACCTGTTCGAACGACGAACGGCAGTGCGGCAATCCGCAGTTGGGTGCGGTGGACGGCTCCTGCGAACCGGTCGGCATGACCTCGGCGGGAGCGGGCAGACGCTGCCCGGGCCGGTGGTGGCCTCCGGTGGTGGTTCGCGCCACCAGGCGGTGAGTCGGGGGAGGTCGCTCTCGCAGCCGTCGCCTCCGGCCTCTCCCAGGCCACCGGCACGCACATCGGCC
>NZ_JBSGDD010000143.1:0-10313 GCF_053602195.1 Kitasatospora sp. NPDC004531
GTCCGGCGTGCCGTGCCCTGCGGGCGGCGTTCGGCGGCTCCGCGCAGCGGGCCCCTGCGGGGAGCCGGCTGCGCACCGGCACCGCGCCTTTCGGACGGGCCGGGGCCAGGGGGAGGCTCTGCGGGCAGCCCGCGAGGCGGCTTCGAGCCTGCGGGCTTCCGGCGCAGCCGGGAAGGCACTGCCTCGCGGCGGCATCGACGCCGGGGGCGCGGCTGGGAGGCGTCCGGCGTGCCGTGCCCTGCGGGCGGCGTTCGGCGGCTCCGCGCAGCGGGCCCCGGCGGGGAGCCGGCTGCGCACCGGCACCGCGCCTTTCGGACGGGCCGGGCCAGGGGGAGGCTCTGCGGGCAGCCGGTCAGCACTCGATGACGTTGACGGCGAGGCCGCCGCGGGAGGTCTCCTTGTACTTGATCTTCATGTCGGCACCGGTTTCCTTCATGGTCTTGATGGCCTTGTCGAGGGAGACGTGGTGGCGGCCGTCGCCGCGGAGGGCCATGCGGGCGGCGGTGACGGCCTTGACGGAGGCCATGCCGTTGCGTTCGATGCAGGGGATCTGGACCAGGCCGCCGACGGGGTCGCAGGTGAGGCCGAGGTTGTGCTCGATGCCGATCTCGGCGGCGTTCTCGACCTGTTCGGGGGTGCCGCCGAGGACCTCGGCGAGGCCGCCGGCGGCCATCGAGCAGGCGGAGCCGACCTCGCCCTGGCAGCCGACCTCGGCGCCGGAGATGGAGGCGTTCTCCTTGAAGAGCATGCCGATCGCGCCGGCCGCGAGGAGGAAGCGGACGATGCCGTCCTCGTCCGCGCCCGGGATGAAGTTCAGGTAGTAGTGCAGGACGGCGGGGATGATGCCGGCGGCGCCGTTGGTGGGGGCGGTGACGACGCGGCGGCCGGAGGCGTTCTCCTCGTTGACGGCCATCGCGTAGAGGGTGACCCATTCCATCGCGTTGCCGGGCCCGATGCCCTCCGCCCGCAGGGCCCGCGCGGCGGACGCGGCGCGGCGGCGGACCTTGAGCCCGCCCGGCAGGATGCCCTCGCGGGACATGCCGGCGGCGACGCACTCCTTCATGACGGCCCAGATCTCCAGCAGCCCGGCCCGGATCTCGGCCTCGGTGCGCCAGGCCTTCTCGTTCTCCAGCATCAGGCCGGAGATCGACAGGCCGGTCTCCCGGGCCAGCCGCAGCAGCTCCTCGCCGGTGCGGAAGGGGTACCGCAGCACGGTGTCGTCGGGCTTGACGCGGGCCTCGCCGATCGCGTCCTCGTCGACCACGAAGCCGCCGCCGACCGAGTAGTAGGTCTTTTCGAGCAGCACGGCGCCGGCGGCGTCGTACGCCCACAGGGTCATGCCGTTGGCGTGGTAGGGCAGGGCCTTGCGGCGGTGCAGGACGAGGTCGGTGTCGGCGTCGAAGGGGATCTCGTGGCGGCCGAGCAGGTTGATCCGCTTGTCGGCGCGGATCCGGTCGACGTCGAGGTCGGCCCGGTCGACGTCCACGGTGCGCGGGGAGTTGTTCTCCAGGCCGAGCAGGACGGCCTTGGGCGTGCCGTGGCCGTGGCCGGTGGCGCCGAGGGAGCCGTACAGCTCGGCGCGGAGCGAGGCGACCTGGTCGAGGAGTCCTTCGGTGGAGAGCCGGCGGGCGAACATCCGGGCGGCCCGCATCGGGCCGACGGTGTGCGAGGAGGACGGTCCGATGCCGATGGAGAAGAGGTCGAAGACGCTGATGGCCACGGGGTGACGTCCTTGTCTGGTCTCGTGGAGTGGTCCGCCCGGTGGGACGGTGGGCTGCGCATGGAACGGGGCACCGCGCGCACGTCTTCCAGTGTGCGCGGTGCCCCGGGGGTTCCGGGCGGCCGCCGGGTCGCGGCGGCCGTCGGGAGGGTTACAGCTCGGGGTACAGCGGGTGCTTGGCGGCGAGCGCGGTCACCCGGGCCTTGAGCGTCTCGGCCTTGGCGGCGTCGAAGCCCGGCTTGAGGGTCTCCGCGATGACGTCGGCGACCTCGGTGAAGTCCTCGGCGCCGAAGCCGCGGGTGGCCAGCGCCGGGGTGCCGATGCGCAGGCCGGAGGTGACCATCGGCGGGCGCGGGTCGTTCGGGACGGCGTTGCGGTTGACGGTGATGCCGACCTCGTGCAGGCGGTCCTCGGCGTCCTGGCCGTTGAGCTCGCTGTTGCGCAGGTCGACCAGCACCAGGTGGACGTCGGTGCCGCCGGAGAGGACGGAGACGCCGGAGGCGGTCACGTCGTCCTGGAGCAGGCGCTCGGCGAGGATCTTCGCGCCTTCCAGGGTGCGGCGCTGGCGGTCCTTGAACTCGTCGGTGGCCGCGACCTTGAAGGCCACCGCCTTGCCGGCGATGACGTGCTCCAGCGGGCCGCCCTGCTGGCCGGGGAAGACCGCGGAGTTGATCTTCTTGGCGAACTCGGCCTTGGACAGGATGACGCCGCCGCGCGGGCCGCCCAGGGTCTTGTGGGTGGTGGTGGTGACCACGTCCGCGTACGGCACCGGCGAGGGGTGCAGGCCGGCGGCGACCAGACCGGCGAAGTGCGCCATGTCGACCATCAGCAGGGCGCCGACCGAGTCCGCGATGCGGCGGAACTCGGCGAAGTCCAGCTGGCGCGGGTAGGCGGACCAGCCGGCGATGATCAGCTTGGGCTGGTGCTCCTTGGCGAGGCGCTCGACCTCGGCCATGTCGACCTGGCCGGTCTTCTCGTCCACGTGGTACGCGGCCACGTTGTAGAGCTTGCCGGAGAAGTTGATCTTCATGCCGTGGGTCAGGTGACCGCCGTGGGCCAGGTTCAGGCCCAGGATGGTGTCGCCCGGCTGGATCAGCGCGAACATCGCCGCGGCGTTCGCCTGCGCGCCGGAGTGCGGCTGCACGTTGGCGTGCTCGGCGCCGAACAGCTCCTTGACCCGGTCGATGGCGAGCTGCTCGACCACGTCGACGTGCTCGCAGCCGCCGTAGTAGCGGCGACCGGGGTAGCCCTCGGCGTACTTGTTGGTGAGCACCGAGCCCTGGGCCTCCATGACCGCCACCGGGGCGAAGTTCTCGGAGGCGATCATTTCCAGGGTGGTCTGCTGGCGGTGCAGCTCGGCGTCGACCGCGGCGGCGATCTCCGGGTCGAGCGCGTGGAGGGACTGGTTGAGAACCGTCATGAGGGGGTCTCCCGGTCAGGCGCCGGTGAAGGCGGTGTAGCCGTCGGCGTCGAGCAGCTCGTCGGTCGCCTCGACCCGGACCTTGAACAGCCAACCGCCCTCGAAGGGCTCCGAGTTGACCAGGGCCGGGTCGTCGATGACCTCCTGGTTGACCTCGGTGACCTCGCCGGTGGCGGGGGAGAAGAGGTCGCTGACCGACTTGGTGGACTCGAGCTCGCCACAGGTCTCACCGGCGGTGACGGTGTCACCCACCGCGGGGAGCTGGACGTAGACGATGTCGCCGAGGGCGTCGGCCGCGTGCGCGGTGATGCCGACCGTCGACACCCCGTCCACGGCGGCGGTCAGCCACTCGTGCTCCTTGGTGTACTGCAGGTGCGTGGGGTTGCTCATGACGTCATTCTCCAGGATCGCAAGAGGGGAGGGCACGGCCGTCCGCTGGGCGGACGTACCGGAAAGAGCTGCTCGGACAGCAGGTGAAGGGCCGACGGAGGGTCAGCGGGCGCGCTTGTAGAACGGCAGCGCGACGACCTGGACCGGCTCGGCCTTGCCGCGCACGTCCACCGCGACGGTGGTGCCCGGCTCGGCGTGCGCGGCGTCCACGTACGCGATGGCGATCGGCTTGCCCAGGGTCGGGGACGGCGAACCGGAGGTGATCCGGCCGATCACGGCGCCCTCGGCGTCCACCACCGCGTACTCGGCGCGCGGGACGCGGCGGCCCTCGGAGACCAGGCCGACCAGCTTGCGCGGGGGGTTGGCCTCGGCTGCGGCGGCGGCCTCCTCCAGCGCCTTGCGGCCGACGAAAGCGCCGTCGTTGGTGGTCTTGTCGAAGCGCACCACCCGGCCCAGGCCGGCGTCGAACGGGGTCAGCTCGGTGGACAGCTCGTGCCCGTACAGCGGCATGCCGGCCTCCAGGCGCAGCGTGTCGCGGCAGGACAGGCCGCACGGGACCAGGCCCTCGGCGGTGCCGGCCGCGGTCAGCTCGGTCCACAGGTGCTCGGCGTCGGCGGGGGCGCAGAAGATCTCGAAGCCGTCCTCGCCGGTGTAGCCGGTGCGGGCCAGCCAGACCTGGCGGCCGGCCACGGTGGCGGGCAGCAGCGCGTAGTACTTGAGGCCGGGCAGGTCGGCGTCGGTCAGCTTGGCCAGGATGCCGTTCGCCTCCGGGCCCTGGACGGCGAGCAGCGCGTAGGCGTCGCGGTCGTCGCGGACGACGGCGTCGAAGCCGGCGGCGCGCTCGGTCAGGGCGTCCAGCACCACCTGGGCGTTGGAGGCGTTGGCGACCACCAGGTACTCGTCCTCCGCGGTGCGGTAGACGATCAGGTCGTCCAGGATGCCGCCGTCCTCGCGGCAGATCATGGTGTAGCGGGCGCGCAGCACGCCGAGCGCGGAGATGAAGCCGACCAGCGCGTGGTCGAGCAGTTCGCCGGCCTGCGGGCCGGAGACGGTGATCTCGCCCATGTGCGACAGGTCGAACAGGCCGGCCTTGGTGCGGACGGCGAGGTGCTCCTCGCGCTCGCTGCCGTAGCGCAGCGGCATGTCCCAGCCCGCGAAGTCGGTCATGGTGGCGCCGAGCGAGCGGTGCAGCGCGTCGAGCGCGGTCAGGCGGAGGGACACGACAGGACTCCCGGGATCTGGAAACGGGCAGGCTGGGGCGAATCTCCCCGTCTGTCGTCGAACCTGAGAGCTTCACCGCATCCCGGACAGGATGGCGGTTTGCACCGTGGGTGGGCGCACGGCAGGGCCGTGTCCACTTTCCAGATCTGCCTCGCCCGGGCGGTAGGGGGGCCTGAGAGATTCCGGGGAGGACTTGCTCCTTCGGCGCCGGTCGCGACCGGGTGACGGTCGTTCCGGCTCTCCCGCGCGGGTTCGAGCGGCCGGTATGAAGTTTGGGCGGGCCCATCATGGCACGCCGGGAGCCGCTGGTGGGAGTGGGGACGGGTCACAGTTCGGCCCGGGCGTCCGCCCGCGCCGCTAACCTGATCGCAACCGTGAGTGTGGAGGGGCGAGATGGGGTTCCCGCTGGGTCAGGTTCCGGAGAGCGGGAGCTGGCCGGCCAACGAGCTGGAGCAGGTGCTGGTGGCTGCGCTGGGCGATCCGGGGGCGACGCCCCGGGTGATCGAGGTGCTGGCGCGCAGTCAGGTGTGGATCCCGCTGCCGTCCGGCGCCGATCCACAGTCCGGCGAGCTCGACCTGCCGACGCTGGAGCTGGCGGGCGCGCCCTACGTGCCGGTGTACAGCTCGCAGGAGGTGTACCTGCAGCACGCGCCCGGCATCCCGTTCGCGATCGCCCCGATGTGGGAGTTCGCCCGGGGCCTGCCGCTGGGCGTCGGCGTCGCGGTCAACCCGGAGGCGCAGGTGGGCATCCCGGTGCCGCCGGAGGGCGTCGGGGAGCTGCGGCGCGGGCCGCGCGGCGAGCAGTGGGAGGCGCAGGGCGTCACCGAGGGTGCCCGGGTGGCGCTCAAGGAGCCCGAGCCGCACCAGGAGCCGTACGCCTTCCTGGCCGCCGCCACCGGTGAACTCGCGGCGCTGCCGGGTGTGTTGACGGCCCGTCGGGCGCTGGCCCGGGTGGAGGGCGAGTCGACGCTGCTGTACATCGGCGTCCAGCTGGACCCGGCGGCGCCCGCCGACCCCGGCGACGTCAACCTGGCGCTCGGCCGGGCGCTCGGAACC
Organism: Kitasatospora sp. NPDC004531; assembly: GCF_053602195.1. NCBI lineage: Bacteria > Bacillati > Actinomycetota > Actinomycetes > Kitasatosporales > Streptomycetaceae > Kitasatospora > Kitasatospora sp. NPDC004531. The sequence goes on from NZ_JBSGDD010000143.1 coordinate 5,808, forward strand.
GCGCCGCCGAGCTGGGGCGTCCACCTGGTGCTGCTCGACCTGGTCGCGGACCCGGTGGTGGACTGGCTGCTGGGGCGGGTACAGCCCTTCTGGACGCGGCCGTGAATCCGCGGGGATCCGGTACGGCGGCATGACGGCTGTCGGGCGCGCCCCATAGGGTTGCCCCGGCCCACCGGAGCGCGGTGGACGGCGGACGAGGGAAGTCGAGAAAGAGGGCGGCGACGTGACGGGAGCAGCCGGCGACCCGGGCGCGATCGAGCGCGCCCTCGCAACGGTCGCACCGGAGCGCTGGGAGGCGTACGAGGGGTTGCTGCGCGCCCTCGCGGGCGGGCAGGTCTGGATGCTGCTGTGGCACGGCAGCCCGGGCAGCCCGGACGCCCAGTACGGGAACATGGACGTCGGCGGGCACGGCTACGCGCCCTGCGTGACCTCCCCGGGGCAGCTGGCCTCCAGCGGCTGGACGCGCGGCCACGAGGTGGTGTCCGGGCCGGAGATCGCCGGTTCGCTCTACCGCTCGCGCTGGGGCCTGTGGCTGGATCCGCACCGCCCGGGCGGCGGCGTCGGCGTGCCCTGGGCCGATCTGCGCCGGATCGCCGTCGGCCTGGACCGGGTGCCGGCCGGGCCGCTGCGGATCTCCGAACCGGCCGTGCAGGCACCGCAGTTCTTCACCGTGCTGGACCAACAGGCCGCCGAGGTGCGCCCGTTGCGCGCGCTGTGGCGGGCCTGGGTCCAACCCGTGCTCGGCGAGCCCTACTTGGCGATCGGCCTGGACCTGTACGACGCCTCGCCGCCGGCCGTGGAGGCCGCCCGCGCGCTGGTCCAGCGGGCCGCCGCGCAGGCCCCCGAGGGGCCGGCCGTCTCCACCGTGCTGATGGCCGACGAGTTCGACCCGGTGGTGATGTGGCTGTGCGCGAACGCCCGCCCGTTCTTCGACCGGCAGGGCGCGCCCGGCCCCTACCCGACCGGTTTCGGTTACGCAGCGCAACCGCCGACCGGGCCCGCGCCGGGCTGGCCGCAGCCGCAGTGGCCCGGATATCCGGCCCGCTGACCGTTTCCTGACGAACCGCCACAAAGCCCCCGTACGCGCCTCCGTGGAGGCGGGCGGGGGTTTTTCGCCGTTCCCGGTTCTACGCGCGGCGCCAACCGTGCCACCTGGCGTTTCCCCGCCACTGGCGGGGTGTCGTCAATGTGCCCCTTGACGTCCGTGTGACCCCTGTGTGAAGAGCGATATGCCAGCGCAACGGTTGTGCATGCGAGCAGATCACAGTTAGGCATCCTTCGTCATGAGGGTCTTCCGTCGGGTACATCCCATGACAGAGAGTGCTGCCCAATGCGGAGCGCGGGACGATCCTCACGAAGGTGAACGCGCCGCCGCCACAGCATGAACCGCACGATGCGCATCTCCGTGCGGCAGCACCATGCGCGCCGGGGCAATCCTCCCGGCGTCCACGGCACCACCCCGCAACGCCCTGCTTGCCAAACGCACTTCTGCACCGCCGCATCGGCACCCGGCACCACCGCAACCGCTCTGCCTTCCGCACCAAACGCGACTCCGTGGGCCGGCCACCGTCGGCGAGGGGAACGAACTGACTCATGACCACACCCACCGAGACCTCGGGTCCGCCGGCCGGCGCGCAGCCTGACGGCGCGTCAATCTCCGAGCCGGCCAAGAAGATCGAGGGACGCTCGCCGGGCCGGATCGCCTGGGACCGCCTCAAGCGCGACAAGGTCGCGCTGGCCGGCGGTGCCGTGGTGATCCTGCTGGTGCTGGCGGCGATCTTCGCGCCGGTGCTCACCTCGCTGTTCGGACACCCGCCGAACGAGCCGCACGCCGACCAGATCAACCCTGATCTCGGCCTGCCCAAGGGCGCGTTCGGAGGTATGAGCAGCGACTTCCTGCTGGGCGTCGACCCCACCTTCGGCCGTGACGTGTTCTCCCGCATCCTCTACGGTGCGCGGATCTCGATGCTGGTGGCGCTCGGCGCCGCCGTGCTGTCGGTCTGCATCGGCGTGGTCATGGGCGTCATGGCCGGCTACTTCGGCGGCTGGGTGGACGCGTTCATCAGCCGGATCATGGACATCCTGCTGGCCTTCCCGCAGCTGCTGTTCAGCATCGCGCTGGTGTCGGTGATGCCCACCTCGGCGTTCGGCATTCCGGACGAGTGGCTGCGCCCGATGATCCTGGTCTTCGTCATCGGATTCTTCGGCTGGCCCTACATCGGACGCATCGTCAGAGGCCAGGCCATGTCCCTGCGCGAACGGGAGTTCGTGGACGCGGCCCGCAGCCTCGGCGCCGGCCGGACCCACATCCTGTTCCGCGAACTGCTGCCCAACCTGGTGGCGCCGATCCTGGTCTACGCGACCCTGATCATCCCCACCAACATCCTCAACGAGGCGGCGCTCAGCTTCCTCGGGGCCGGTGTCCGCCCGCCCACCGCCTCCTGGGGGCAGATGCTCTCCGACGCGGTCCGGATCTACGAGGCGGACCCCACGTACATGGTCGTTCCCGGCCTCGCCATCTTCATCACCGTGCTCGCCTTCAACCTCTTCGGTGACGGCCTGCGCGACGCGCTCGACCCCAAGGGCAACTGAGCCCGCGACTCTGGAGGTTTCCCAACCCATGAAGCGAAACAGGACGCTCGCGGTCGCCGCCCTCGCGGCCACCCTCGCGCTCACCGTCTCTGCCTGCGGCGGCGGCAAGGAAGAGGGCAACGGCGACAACACCACCGGTGCCGGCTTCAACGCGGCGGTCGACAAGGTGGTGAACCCGTCCGACAAGAAGGGCGGGACGCTCAACATGTGGACCACCACCGACGTGGACTCGCTCGACCCCGCTCGCGCGTACTACGCCTCGGTGTGGAACTACGAGCGCTTCTACACCCGCACCCTGCTGGCCTTCGACGGCAAGCCGGGCAAGGCGGGCCTGAACCTGGTCCCCGACCTGGCCACCGCCAAGCCGGAGATCTCCGCGGACGGCAAGACCTACACCTTCAAGCTGAAGCCGGGTCTGAAGTTCGAGGACGGCTCGGTCATCACCTCGAAGGACATCAAGTACGGCATCGAGCGCATCTTCGCGCAGGACGTCATCTCCGGCGGCCCGACCTACCTGATCAACGAGCTGGACCAGGGCCAGAAGTACACCGGCCCCTACAACGACACCGACCCGAACAAGCTCGGCCTGCGGACCGTCCTGACCCCGGACGACAACACCATCATCTTCAACCTGGCCAAGCCCAACTCGGACTTCCCGTACCTGCTGGCCATGGGCTCCGCCGCCCCCGTCCCGCAGAAGCTGGACACCGGCGCCCAGTACGGCCAGAAGCCGGTCTCCTCCGGCCCGTACAAGTTCAAGTCGGCCGAGCCGGGCAAGCTCTACGAGCTGGTCCGCAACGAGCACTGGGACCCGGCCTCCGACCCGTTCCGCAAGGCGCTGCCGGACGTCGTCAAGCTGACCGTCACCACCAACGCCGACGACATGGACTCCCAGCTGCTGGCGAACACCGCCGACCTCGACTGGGCGCAGACCGGTCTGTCGCAGGCCGCCCAGGTCAAGGTGCTGCAGGACGACGCGCTGAAGGCCAACACGGACGACCCGTACAACGGCTTCATCCGCTACGTCAGCCTCGTCCCGTCGGTCGCCCCGTTCGACAACCCGCACTGCCGCAACGCGGTGCTGTACGCGGCCGACACCACCGCCCTGCAGACCGCCCGCGGCGGCTCGGTGGCCGGCTCGGTCTACGGCTCGATGCTGCCCCCGAACATCCTCGGCTCGGACGACTACGACCCGTACAAGCTGACCCAGGGCAAGCCGAACATCGAGAAGGCCAAGGAAGAGCTGAAGGCCTGCGGCAAGCCCGAGGGCTTCCGGACCAACATCGCGGTGCGCGGCAACAAGCCGAAGGAGGTCAACTCCGCGGTGGCCCTGCAGACCGCCCTCAAGGCCGTCAACATCGACGTCACCGTCCAGCAGTACGACGGCAAGCTGATCGCCTCCGAGATCGGCGCGCCCGACGTCGTCAAGTCCAAGGGCTACGGCCTGATCGTGATGGGCTGGGGCGCCGACTTCCCGACCGGCTCCGGCTACATGCAGCCGCTGATGGACGGCCGCTTCATCCCGAGCAACGGCAACAGCAACTACTCCGAGATCAACGACCCGGAGGTCAACGCCTGGTTCGACCAGGCGCTCCAGGAGACCGACCCGGCCAAGGCCGCGGAGATCTACAAGAAGATCAACCACAAGGTGATCGACGGCGGCTACTACCTGCCGATCGTCGCCGACAAGGCGCTGAACTGGCGCAACCCGCGCCTGACCAACGTCTACATCAACCCCGCCTTCGGCGAGGTGGACTTCCAGGCCCTCGGTGTCTCCGACGGCAAGTGACCTGACCTTCCCGCTTTAGTTCGCACCGCTAGTCCGAAGGGCAGGTGAAGGCCCTGCCGGCCGTGGAGGTGGCGATCAGCGGGTGGACGAATTCGAGCCTGCCGTTGGGCTGGCTGGTGAGCACC
>NZ_JBSGDD010000144.1:0-9787 GCF_053602195.1 Kitasatospora sp. NPDC004531
GAGAGGCCGTGGCCGTTCTCGGCGAGCGGGGTGTCGGGGCGGGCGAAGTCGACGTGGGCGGCGGCGAGGGCGGCGGCGAGTTCGGCGTCGGTGGCCTCGGGCCGGGCGGGCTCGTCCGGGGCGGCGTCCGGCGCCGGGACGGGCTCGGCGTCAGCTGCTGCGACAGGCTCGACGTCTGCTGCTGCGGGCTCGGCGGCCGGGGCCGCTGCGGCGGGCTCCGCCGGCTTCTTGGTGAACGAGACCGCGCCCGCCGGTGCGGCGCCCTCGGCGTCCTCGATCGGCGCGGTGGGCGGGTTCGGCGTGCTGGGCGTGGTCGGGGAGTCGTCCCGGGCGGCGTCGGGGCCGGCCTCCCCGGAGCGCTCCTGGTCGAACGACATGGGTTTCCCCCTCGGGGCGTGGAACTGTTCGACGGCTGCGCGAATATAGCGGACCGGTCCGTCGGTCTCCCAACGAGTTCGCCGCCGGGAGGCGACACTGTCGAGAAGTCGATTGCATGCATTGCATGCAACGGCCTACGCTGCCGCTGTGCAGACCGAGAGCACCCGCCTGAGCCTGCGGGCACTGATCCTCGACGGCCGCTACCCTCCGGGGGCGCGGCTGGGCGAGGTGGAGGTCGCGCAGGCCCTCGGGGTGAGCCGTACTCCGGTCCGGGAGGCGTTCCGGGCGCTGGCGGCGGACGGCCTGCTGGCGGCCGCCGGGCGCGGGGTGCGGGTGGTGGAGCTGTCGGCCGAGGAGCTGTCGCACGTCTACCGGGTGCGGGCCGCGCTGGAGGCGCTGACGGCCGAGCTGGCGGCCGAGCGGCAGCGGGCGGGCCGGCTGGCCCCGGCCGAGCTGACCGAGCTGGCGGCGCTCGCCGAGCGCACCCACCGGGCGACCGCAGAGCGGGAGTTGACGGCGGCGGTGCGGCTGAACCGGCAGTTCCACCGGCGGATCGCGGAGCTCGCCGACAACCCCGTCGCCCTGCACTCGCTGGAGCGGCTGTGGGACCAGATCCAGGTCTCCACCCGCCGTTCCCTGCACGCGCCCGACCGCACCGCCCTGGTCGGCGACCAGCACCGTGAGCTGCTGGCCGCCGTGACCGCCGGGGATCCGGCCGCTGCCGGGGCGGCCGCCCGGCGGCACGTCCTGGACACCTGCGCCGCCGCCCGGCCGCCCGAGAAGGAGTGACTGATGGCCCTGTCCCACCACTACGCGGTCCGTGTCGACTGGACCGGCAACCTCGGCACCGGTACCGACACCTACCGCTCGTACTCGCGTGACCACGACGTCTCCTCGGACGGGGTGCCGACCCTGCTGGGCAGCGCCGACAAGACCTTCCGCGGCGACCCGGCGCGGTGGAACCCGGAGCAGTTCCTGCTGGCCGCGCTCGCCCAGTGCCACATGCTGTCGTACCTGTCGCACTGCGCGCGCAGCGGCGTGGTGGTGCTGTCCTACCGCGACGAGGCGCAGGCCACCATGGAGACCTCGGGCGGCGGCGGCCGGTTCACCTCGGCGCTGCTGCGGCCCCGGGTGGAGATCGCCGACGAGTCGATGCGCGAGCAGGCCGAGGCCCTGCACGGCCCGGCGAGCCGGGACTGCTTCATCGCCTCCTCGGTGAACTTCCCGGTGCACCACGAGCCCGTGGTGACGGTGCGCAGCTCCTGACGTGCGGTCAACTGCCGTGGTGTGCCTGGCTGCAGGGTGCGCCCTGGGGCTGGCCTCAGGGAAAAGACGGTAGCCTGCGGGATCGATCGGGGCGACCCGGCGGCGAAGACTTGCGGTCATGCGAACCACTCAGCGAACCACTCGGCGAGGCGCCGCCCTCGCCGCCGCCACCACCGTCCTGCTCGGCCTGACGGCACCGCTCGCCGCCGGCGCGTCCGCCACCGACCGTCCCGCCGGCCCCTCCTGGGGCGCGTGCGCGGACGGCGGGGTGGACGGCCGGCAGCTGTGCGCCGAGGTGACCGTCCCGGTCGACTACCGACAACCCGACGGGCCGTCACTGACGTTGGCGATCTCCCGGATCCCCGCCGCCCGGCCCGAGCTGCGGCGCGGGGTGCTGGTGCTGATCCCCGGCGGGCCCGGCGGCAGCGGTCTGAACGGGCCGAGCAACAAGGTGAAGCGGCTGCCCCAATCGGTGCTCGACCGCTACGACCTGATCGGCTTCGACCCACGCGGCGTCGGCCGCTCCAGCCCGGTCTCCTGCGGCCTCGACTTCGCCGATCTGGCGCCCGGCAAGCTGCTGCCCTGGCCCGAGCCGGACGGCCACGGCGGCGACAACAGCCTCATCGGCGCCCGGCGGGTCGCCGACCGCTGCGCGGCCAACGGCGGGCCGGTGCTGCACAGCATCACCACCCGGAACGAAGCGCGCGACATCGACCGCATCCGGCAGGCCCTCGGCGAACGCCGGATCTCCACCTGGGGCGTCTCCTACGGCACCTACGCGGGCGCGGCATACGCCACGATGTTCCCCGGCCGCACCGACCGGATCCTGCTGGACAGCAACGACAACCCGGATCCGATCCAGGCCGAACGCACCTGGCTGGCCGCCTTCGCCACCGGCGTGGAGGACCGCTTCCCGGATTTCGCGGCCTGGGCGTCCTCCCCCGAAGCCGGCGAGCTGCGGGTGGCCGACACCCCCGAGCAGGTCCGCGCCGCGTACCTGACGGCCGCCCAGCAGCTGGATGCCGCGCCGCTGCCCTGGCCCGGCCACAACCCCGAGGTGCTGGACGGCAACGGCCTGCGCGGCACGCTGCTGAACGGCCTGTACTCGGACGCCAGGTTCCCCTCCGTCGCCGCCCTGCTCCAGGCCGCCCAGGGCCGCCGCCCGCTGCCCGACCCGGGCCCCCGGCCGAGCGCCGAGGAGCTGGCGCAGCTGCAGAGTTCCGCGGCGGTCACCACCGCCACCCTGTGCAACGACGTGTCCTGGCCGCGCGACCTCGACGCGTACGCCGCGGCGGTGGCCGCCGACAAGGCCGCGCACCCGCTCACGGCGGGCATGCCGGTGAACGCGGCGGCCTGCGCGTTCTGGCACTGGCAGCCCACCGAGCCGCCGGTGCGGGTCACCTCCGACGGGCCGTCGAACGTGCTGCTGGTGCAGAACCTGCGAGACCCGGCCACGCCGTACTCGGGGGCGCTCAAGCTGCGCGCCGCGTTCGGCGACCGGGCCCGGATGGTCGCGGTGGATTCCGGCGGCCACGACGCCTACCTGGCCAACGGGAACGCCTGCGGCGACGACCTGGTGACGGAGTTCCTGGTCACCGGCCGCCGCCCGGCCCGGGACGCGTTCTGCCCGAAGGCCGGGTGAGGCCGGTGCGCGGCCCGCGCAGCACCGCCCCGGCCTGGGCGTCACCGGCCGGTGGCAGCCCGGCCGGTGGCGGCCCGGCCGGTGACGGTGTGCCGGGCCGCGCCCGGGCGGCAGCGGCCCGGAGCGCGTCGCCCCAGGTCGCGTCAGCCCAGGTCGCGTCAGCCCAGGTCGCGGCGGCGCAGCCCGGCCAGGCCCGCCAGTGCGGCGAGGGCGGCCAGGGCGGTGGTCCACAGCAGCGGCGCGGCAGTGAACGTCCCGCCGGGCAGGTGCGGCAGGTGCGTGAAGGGAGACAGGTCGAGCACCCACTGCGGAAGTTGCAGGATCGGGCCGAGCCAGGCGACCAGCACGAACAGGCCGTAGCCGGCCCAGCCGGCGGCCGTCCAGCGCGGCAGCAGGCCGTACACGGCGAGCGCCACGGCGGCGGTCAGCCACACCGCGGGCAGCTGGGCCAGCGTCGCGCCGAGCATCCGGCCGACGGCGTCGCCGGCGCCGCCGCCGAGCGCCGCGGCCTGCGCGAGTCCGGCGGTGGCGCCGGCGGCGGCCAGCAGCACGGCGGAGCCGAGCAGCGGGAACAGCAGGTGCCCGCCCGCCCAGCGCAGCCGGGAGACGGCGCCGGCCAGCACGGGTTCGGCCCGGCCGCCGCCCTCCTCGGCGCGCAGCCGCAGCACGGACTGCACGGCGTACACGGCGGCGATCATGCCGAACACCCCGGCGATGGTGGACAGGTAGGCGTTGAGCACGCCCTGCTGTCCGCCGAGCCGGGCCATCAGGTCCGCCATCTGCCGGTTGTCGCCGACCAGGTCGACCACGCCCTTGGCGACGCTGCCGAACACCGCGCCGCCCGCCGCGAAGGCCAGCGTCCAGCCGGTCAGGGCGCCGCGCTGGAGGCGGCGGGCCAGCGCGGCGGCGTTCGCCAGGCCGGGTGCGGCGGTGGCCGGGCCGGGGCGCTGCGGGAGCATTCCGGCGCCCAGGTCGCGGTGTTCGACCAGGGCCCGGGCGAGCACGGTGAGCAGCACGGCCCCGCCCAGCGGCAGTGCCAGCACCCACCAGCGGTCGCCGGCGAACGGGCGGACCTGTTCGCTCCAGCCGATCGGCGACAGCCAGCTGACCCAGCCGGTGCCGCTGCCGGAGTCGCCGACGGCGCGCAGCACGAAGGCGATGCCGATCGCCGCCCCGGCCAGGCCGTTGGCGGCCCGGCCGGTCTCGGCGAGCTGCGCGGTGACGACGGCCAGCGCGGCGAAGAACAGGCCGGTGGCGCCGAGCGCGAGGCCGAACGCCAGCGCCCCGGCGGGGGGCTGGCCCGCCGCCAGCAGCGCGGCCGCCACCAGGGCGGCCAGCGCGAGGTCGGCGGTGAGGGCGGTGGCGAGGGCGGCGGTCAGCGGGGCCCGGCGGCCGACGGCGCCGGCGCCGATCAGTTCGAGCCGGCCGTCCTCCTCCTCCGCGCGGGTGTGCCGCACCACCAGCAGGGTGGACATCAGCGCGGCCAGCACCGCGCCGAACACGCCCATCCGCCAGGCGGTCAGCCCGCCGATGGTGGAGCCGTCGAAGACCGGGCCGTACAGGGCGCGCAGCGAGCCGTTGCCGTCGATGCTCGCCGCGAAGGTCCGCCGGGTGGCCTCGTCGCCGTACAGCTTGCGGAAGGAGAAGGCGGTGGAGGCGACCATGCCGGTGCCGATGTACACCCACACCGGCAGGGCGATCCGGTCGCGGCGCAGCGCGAGGCGGTACAGGGTGCCGGTGCCGGTCAGCGCGTAGCCGCTCATCGGGCGGCCGCCGTCGGGGCGGAGGGGGTGTCGGCGGGGTTCTCGTAGTGGCGCAGGAAGAGTTCCTCCAGCGTCGGCGGCCGGCTGGTGAGGCTGTGCACGCCGACGGCGGTGAGTTCGGCGAGCAGGGCGCCGAGCTGCTCGGTGTCGACCTGGCAGCGCAGCCGGTTGCCCTCCACGGTCAGGTCGTGGGCGTAGGCGGGGCGCGGCGGCGGGCCGGTGAGGACGGCGTCCACCGAGGTGCGGGTGAGGTGGCGCAGGTCGTCGAGGGTGCCGGTCTCCACGGTGCGTCCGGCGCGGATGATCGACACCCGGTCGCAGAGCGCCTCCACCTCGGACAGGATGTGGCTGGACAGCAGCACCGTGGCGCCCCGCTCGCGGGCCTCGCCGACGCACTCGCGGAAGACCTCCTCCATCAGCGGGTCCAGGCCGGAGGTCGGCTCGTCCAGGATCAGCAGGTCGACGTCGCCGGCGAACGCCGCGACCAGCGCGACCTTCTGCCGGTTGCCCTTGGAGTAGGCGCGGCCCTTCTTGGTGGGGTCGAGTTCGAAGCGCTCCAGCAGCGCGGCCCGCCGGGTCGGGTCGAGTCCGCCGCGCAGCCGTCCGAGCAGGTCGATCGCCTCCCCGCCGGAGAGGTTGCGCCACAGCGTCACATCGCCGGGCACGTACGCGATGCGGCGGTGCAGCGGGACGGCGTCGCGCCACGGGTCGCCGCCGAGCAGGGTGGCGGTGCCGGAGTCGGCGCGCAGCAGGCCGAGCAGGACGCGGATGGTGGTGGACTTGCCGGACCCGTTGGGGCCGAGGAACCCGTGTACCTCGCCCTGCTCGACCGTGAGGTCCAGTCCGTCCAGGGCGCGGGTGCGGCCGAAGGTCTTCACCAGGCCGGACACCGAGATGGCGGTCGTCATGAGTTCGAAGCTACTCTTGTTTCACAACTTCGTGAAGGCACCGAAAGTCCCGGTTTCCCGGACGGCTGCCGGAGGTGTGTGAAGGTGGGCGCAGGCCCGGTCGAACGGGCGTCGGGGAGGCGCGGGTGAGCGAGGTGGGCGGCATGGACGGCCTGGAGTCGGAGCGGGATCCGGCGGTGGTGTCGGAGTTCGTCGAACGGTTCGCCACCGTGCTGACCGACGCCGGCTTCCCGCGCATGCCGGCCCGGGTGTTCACCGCCCTGCTGACCTCCGACTCCGGGCGGCTGACCTCCGCCGAGCTCGCCGAGCAGCTGCGGATCTCCCCCGCCGCGGTCTCCGGCGCGGTCCGCTACCTGACCCAGGTCGACCTGGTCAGCCGCGAACGCGAGCCCGGCACCCGCCGCGACCGCTACCGGGTCCACGACCACGTCTGGTACGAGGCCACCGCCAACCGGGACAGCACCCTCTCCCGCTGGGAGGTCGGCCTCGCCGACGGCATCAAGGCCCTCGGCCCGGACACCCCGGCCGGTCGACGCCTCGCCGAATCCCTGGAGTTCTTCACCTTCCTGCGGGTCGAACTCCAGCAGATGATGCAGCGCTGGCGCGACGGCCGGGCCTGACGGGGCCTCAACACCCGCCCGGCCCGGCCGGGGCCGCGAACAGGTCAGGCCGGGACGGCTTCCCGGCTGCGCTCCAGCCGCGGGCCGTACCGCCCCCACAGCGGCATCGACAGGACCAGCACGGCCAGGACCGCGGCCAGGACCTCGATGGTGGACGCCCGGCCGTCCGCGTCGGGGGCGCCCACGATCGAATCCACCCGCCCGGCCGGGTCGAAGGTGACGCCGATGCGGTCGCCGACGTGGCAGCCGTTCGAACGGAGCTCGCGGATGTCCCCACCGCCGGCGGCCCGCAGCTCGCAGTGCTGGGCGCTCCCCCGGCCGCCCGGAGTGACGGCGACGACCTCGGCGACCGCGGACTCGCCGTCCCGGGCCAGCACACCGTGCTGCACCGCGGTGGCCCCGGTGAGCCCGATGACGACCGCCAGCGCGAAGGCCGCCACCGCCGCGACCAGGCCGACCACGGTGCGGTAGGCGAACCCCGTCACCAGCATCAGGGCCATCGCCGCGCCGGCCAGCGCGAAGTTCAGGGCCGGCCCGCGCCAGCCGAGTTGATGGTCCGCCACCCAGATCAGAGCCGAACTGCCGACCAGCGTCGCCGGCGCGAACCGCACCCAGAAACGGTGCGGGTGTTCCACGGACTGCACGTTCATGTCGATCCCCCCATTGATCATTCGGATCAAGGGCGACGCTACTCCTGCCCGGACACCGCCGTCGGCCGGGGGTGCCCGGGTGCCCGACCGCCGCGCTCAGCCGAGGTAGGCGGGGGCGACGGCGGAGCGCACCAGGACGGCCGGGGCGCCGGTGCCGTCGGCGGGGACGGTCCACAGGTCGGAGCCGTAGTCGCCGGGCAGCGAGTACAGCAGGGTGCGGTCGTCGGACCAGAGCGCCTGGTCGTCGATGTTGCGCTGCTCGGCGGTCGCGGTCTCGGTCATGGTGGCCAGGTCGAGGACGTACAGCCGCCAGGGCGCGGCCGGGTCGGCGCCCTCGACGCGCTTCTTGTAGGCGACCCGGGTGCCGTCCGGCGACAGCGACGGGCACTCGACGTTCTGGTGCAGCGTGGTCAGGGTGCGGGCGGCGAGGTCGCCCTGCACCAGGTAGGTCCGGCCGCCGGTGGCGACCGTCGCGTAGAAGCGGTTGTCGTCGCCGGCGAAGGTGACACCCCAGACGTTGACGTCGGAGGCCTGGACGGGGCGGCCGTCCCGCAGCACCTGGAAGGTCTCCAGGTTGTCGTGGAGCTGCCAGGTGCGGGTGTCGACGATCGCGGTGCGGGTGGAGAAGTCGGTGCCCGCGTAGGAGTCGCCGCTGACGAACACCGTCCAGCCGACCAGGTGGCCGGACGGGGAGACCCGGGCGCGGGTCGGGATGCCGGGGGCCGGGAACCGCCTGACCTCGTGCAGCGAGGAGTCGAGCACCGACGCGTGGTAGCTGTCGTCCAGCGCGCCGCGCTCGGCCTGCAGGCAGACGCCGGTGCCGGCCGCCGCGTGGAAGCGCAGGCACTTCACGCCGGACGCGGTGCGCGGGCCGTCCGGCGCGTCGGCGGGCACCGCGGCGACCTCGTCGCGGTGCGGGCCCCAGGCCAGGTTGCGCAGCAGCAGTTGACGCCCCGCCGGCTGCAGCGTCACCGCGCCCTCGCGCACCGGCGGCCCGCCGGCCTGCTCCTGGTCGCGCCGATCGGCCCGCCCGGCGGCGTACCGGACGGCGAACGTCCCGATCCCGGCCAGCAGCAGCACGGCGACTGCCAGCACCAGCACCTTGCGCCCCAACGAGGCGTTCGCGTCCGGGGGTTCGGGGGCCTCGGCGGCCGGGTCGACGACAGCGGGAGCGGTCATGTGGGGTGCCCTCCGGGCGAGTGGGGACGGGGCGGAGTCCGCGCGGCGTCAGTCGGCGGTGGCGGGAGCCGGGTCGTGGAGCAGGCGGGCGGCGGCGAGGGCCGCGGCGGCGAGCGCGACGGCGGCGGCGGTGAGGGCGGTGCGCGGGCCCCAGAGCGTCCAGGCGGCGCCGAAGGCGAGCGAGCAGGCGAAGCGGGCGAGGGCCTGGCCGGTGCCGACCAGGGCCTGCCCGGCGCCCTGCTGCTCGTCGGGGACGGTCGCGGCGGTGGCGGCGGCCAGCACCCCGTCCGTCGCCGCGTAGAAGGCGCCGTGCAGCAGCAGGACCAGCACGGCGGCGCCGACGCCGCGCAGCGGGGACAGGACGACGCCGTACCCGCAGAGCAGCACCGCGTGGCCGGCCAGGAACAGGGTGCGGCGGCCGATCCGGTCGGCGAGCAGGCCGAGCGGCACGGCGAGGGTGAGGAAGACGGCGGCGGTGCCGAGCGGCAGCAGCGGGAACAGGTGCGCGGGCAGGCCGAGTCGGCGTTGCAGCAGCAGGTAGAGGAAGGAGTCGCTGACGGTGGTGAGCCCGAGCAGCACGGCGGCCAGGGCGAGCCGGCGCAGCGCGGGCCGGCGCAGCAGCGCCACCGCGTCCCGCAGCGTGGGCCGCGGACCGGCCGGCGCGGCGGCGGGGGCGGCGGCAGGGGCGGGGCGGCCGGGCACGAACAGCACCAGCAGCAGCACGCCGAGCACGGCCACGCACCCGGAGACGGTGAACACCGCGCCGTAGCCGGCGCGTTCGGCCCGGTCGTCGGCGATCCGGAGCACCGCGAAGGCGAGCAGCGGGCCGAGCAGCGCCCCGGTGGTGTCCATCGCGCGGTGCACGCCGAACGCGCGGCCGCGGTGTTCGGGCGCGGTGGCCAGCGAGATCATCGCGTCGCGGGGGGCGGTGCGCAGGCCCTTGCCGGTGCGGTCGAGGGCGAGGACGCCGCCGATCAGCGGCACGGTGTGGACGAGCAGCAGCAGCGGCTTGCACAGCGCGGACAGGCCGTAGCCGATCCCGGCGACGAGCTTGTGGCCCCGGCCGCCGCGGTCGGCGAGGTGGCCGCCGAGCAGCCGGACCAGCGCGCCGACGCCGTTGTTGATGCCGTCGAGCAGGCCGAAGCCGAGCGGGGAGAGCCCGAGCGCGGCGACCACGTACAGCGGCAGGACGGCGCCGACCATCTCGGAGGAGACGTCGGTGACCAGGCTGACCGCGCCGAGCGCGACCACGGTGCCGGGGACGGCGGCGCGCCGCTCCAGGCCCTCGATGATCTCGGGGGCGAGGTAGTCGGGGGTGCCGATGATCCGGGTGGCCCGGGTGCGGCGGCCGACCCAGGCCACCTCCAGCTCGTTGGCGTCC
>NZ_JBSGDD010000145.1:0-9742 GCF_053602195.1 Kitasatospora sp. NPDC004531
GGCGCCGCGGCCACCGCCGGGTCGGCGCGCCGGGCGCCGCTGCCCGCGGGCACCGACAGCGGATCGGTGAGCAGGGCGGACGGCAGCAGCACGACCACCCGCACACCGCCGTACGGCGAGGGCGCGGAGTTGATGGTGACCCGGAAGCCGTACTGCTCGGCGAGCCGGCCGACCGCGGCCAGGCCCAGCTGCGGGACCTCGCCGATCCGGGACACCTCCAGCGAGCCGCCGCCGGACAGCGCCGCGCCCGCCTTGGCGACCGTCACCTCGGTCATGCCGACGCCGCAGTCGTCGATCTCGATCACCGCGCCGTTGTGGACCGGCATCAGCGTGACGTAGACCTGCGAGCTGGGCGGCGAGTAGCGGGTCGCGTTGTCCAGCAGTTCGGCCACCGCGTGGATCAGCGCCTCCGCGGCGGCGCCGAGCACGGCGGTGTCCACCCGGCTGTGCACGACCACCCGCTGGAACGGCAGGATGCGCGACTGGGCGCCGCGCACCACGTCCTCCAGCGAGACCGGCTCCGGCCAGTGCCGGCCCGCGCGGGAGCCGCAGAGCACCGCCAGGGTCTGGGCGAGCCGGGCCTGCTGGGCGGCCGCGTGGTCGGCGCGCAGCAGGCCTTCGAGCAGCACCGGGTCGTCGTGGGTGCGCTCCATCTCGTCCAGACCGGCCTGCTGGTCGTGCGCCATCACCAGGATGCGGCGGGCCACGCTGAGGAAGGCGCGGCGGGTGGCCGCGTTCATCTCCTGTTCGCGCAGCGCCGTCTCGGCGCCCGCCTGACGGTCCGCCAGTTCGGCGGCCAGGCGGTCGCGGGTGGCGGCGAGTTCCTCCTCGGCGGCGGCCAGCCGGCCGCGCAGGGTACGGGTGACGGCGCGGGACCGAGCGGAGGCCGCGAGAGCGAGAAGAGCGAGCAATGCGGCTGCTGCCAAGCACCATTGAGTGGTCGTCACGCGCTGAAGTTTAGGGTGGAGTTCCTACTTCCGTATGAACTGATCGAAGCAATGCCGTTCAGAGCGCGTCAATATCGGACAGAACCGCCGTAGTTGGGCGCGAAGTCGCCTACTGCCCGTCGGCCTCTCCGTACGGCTGCTGCTTGCGCGCCGCCACCGGCTGCAGCGAACGCATCGACCGGGCCACCGCCAAGCCGCGCTTCAACGTCGCCCGCCAGCCCTCCGGCTGCGGCACCCCGGGCCGCGCGGCGGCGGCCGGCTCGGCGGCGGTGGTGGCGGTGCGCGGGGTGGGGATCAGTCCCGTGCCGGGCTCGATGTGCTGAGTCGCCTGCGGCATTGCGCTGTCCTCCGTGCTTGTCGGTCAACCGTGGAAGGTCTTCACGCGGTATGACTTCCCGACCGCAGCACAGTGTTACGCACCGGCGGTGTCGAAATGGTGGGGGACCGGTTGCGGAACGGTGAGGAGGGGGCGCGCGCCGGAGCTTCGCGCAGCTGGGAGCCGCTGTCAGGCCTGCTGACCCTCCTGCTGGGAGTTGTCGTTCGCCGGCCAGTCCGGGGAGGAGACGGTGTCCTGCTGCGGGGCGCCGCCGCCCGGGTGGTCGTGGACGGCGTGCGCGCTGGGCGCGGTGAGCGAGGCGACCACGCCGACGGCGAGCGAGGCAAAGGCGAGCAGGCTGCGCTTCTTCATACCGGGTAGAACGCGCCAGGCCCCCCTGAGGTCACGCCCCGCGTCCACCCGGCCAGTTGCCGAGCCCGTCGACCAGCACCGCGGTCAGCCGCTCCAGTGTCACGTCCTGGCCCTCGGCGAGCTGGAACGCCCCCGCCGTGGTCAACGAGGCGTACCCGTGGGCGACGGCGCGCAGCGAGCGCGCGGCGTGCACCGCCTCGGAGCCCGCCAGGCCGTACCCGCGCAGCACCGCGAACAGCACGTTCACCAGCCGCTCGCCGGCCGCCGCCAGGTCGGGGTCCGGGACGGGCGCCTGCGGCAGCGCGGCGTACCGCCGGGGGAACCGGGCGGCGTACCCGGCGTACGCGCCGAGCAGCGCGGCGACCGCCTCGTCGCGGGAGTGGCCGAGGACGGCGGCGGCCAGCCGGTCGGTGAGCTCGTCGAGGATCCGGACGGCGACCAGCCGGCGCAGCTCGGGCAGGCCCCCGGCGACGTGCTTGTACAGCGACGGGGTGGCGACCTTGGCGCGGGCGGCGACGGCGGCCAGGGTGAGCGCCTCGGCGCCCTGGGCGTCGATCAGTTCGAGGGCGTGGTCCACCACGGCGGTGGGGGAGAGTCCGGCGCGGGCCATCAGCGGGCGACCTCGTTCAGGAAGGGGAGCAGGGCGTCGGCGACCGCCTGCGGGTGGCTGGCCATCGGGTAGTGGCCGGCGTTCTCGATCATCACCTTACGGCCGCGCAGCGCGGCGGCCTGCCGGTCGGCGATCAGCTCGGGCTTCGGGAAGTCGGGGTCCTTGGCGCCCATCAGCACCAGCGCGGGGGCGTCCACGGCCGCGCACCAGCCGACGGGCGCGGAGTCGCCCGCCAGGTAGCCGCGCAGGGCGGCCCTGCGGCCGGGCTCGCGCAGCATCGCGGCCAGGCCGGCCCGGTAGGCGTCGAAGTCGGCGGGCCGCTCGGTCGGGTAGTAGAACTTCTGCAGCGCGCCCCACAGACCGGGGAAGGCCGTCAGCAGCGGGCCGACCAGCCCGAACAGCGCCTTCTGGAAGCCGTTCAGCGGCAGGTTCTCGACGAAGGCGTCGATCAGCACCACGCCGCCGGTGCGGGCGGGGGCGAGCGCGGCGGCCCGGACCACGGTGGCGCCGGTGTAGGAGTTGCCGACCAGCACGGCGCCGTGCAGGTCGAGGTGGTCGAGCAGGGCGGCCAGGTCGTCGGCGATCGCGGCGGGCGAGTGGTCGGTGAAGCCGGTGGAGGACTCGCCGAGGCCGCGCAGGTCCATGGTGACCACCCGGTGCCCGGCGGCGGTCAGCAGCGGGGCGAGGTGCCGGTAGACGGCGCGCTTGTCGAGCATGCCCGGCAGCAGGACCACCGGGACGCCGGCGCCGGGGGTGTCGTCGTACGCGATCCGGCCGCCGGGGACGTCGAGGTACCGGGTGGTGCCGAGGGTGCTGTTCACGGGGGGCCTCCTGGACGGGCGGTGCGGTGCGCCGGGCCCCGGAGGCCGAGCGACTGCCGATAGCCACAAAGCTATGGCTAATAGCCTTAGCCGTCAACCCCGGAACGGTCAGACTCCGCCCACCTTGAACGGGTCGTGCTCGGCGAGCAGCTTCTCCAGGCGCGCCTGGTCCACCCGGGTGGTGATCGCGCCCTCCTCCTGGCGGTCCCGGACCACCTTGGCCAGCGTGAACGCGGAGGTGATCACGTACAGCACCCCGACGGCGAGGAAGGCCCGCATCCAGGCGCTCACCGGCAGGTAGGCGATCCCGAGCACGAGGGCCGCGGTGGCCAGCCCGAAGGAGGCGACGGACTGCAGGAAGTAGGCGGAGGTGGTGCGGTGCGGCACGGTTGCGGTCATGGCACCAGGCTCCCGCCGGCCCGGCGGCCGGTCGTGAGTACGGATACCTACGCGCGCGGTCGCGATCCGTCATTCTCGAACTGGTGAATCGTCACAAATCGCCCATAGGGCGTCAGGAAAACTTCGTCGTCTCGTGGTAGGCGCTTGGAATCATGGGGTCCATAGGATTAACGTTTGATAACGCAGCGCGGTCGGCAACGCCGTAACCATGCGGCACCGTGCGCCACGCCTAATCCACTTGGGCTCACCCTCCGGGGCGTCCCAGGAGCCGGGGAACCACGTTCCACCGGGGTGAATCGGAACGGCCCCAGGGCCCGACCGTAGGAGACCTTCCACCTCCGAACCCGTCAGCTAACCCGGTCGGCGGCAGGGAAGGAAAGGAGCACGCCCCCGTGGCGTCGACCTACACCGAGAGCACCGGCACCCAGCTCCTCGACCACCCGGTCGAGGCGGAAGGCGCCCGACACCGGCTGCCGCGCCAGTCCCGCGCCGGCGCGCCCCTGCTGGGCGTCACCGCGATGACCGCCGCGCTCGGCGCCACCGCCCTCGCCGCCGCCCCCGCGCAGGCCGCCGCCCCGGCGCCCGTCACCGCCGCCGACGAAGCCTCCGACGGGCTGCTCGCCGGCGACCCCGGCCTCGCCCTCGCCGCCCGCATCCAGCAGCAGGCCGACGGCCAGCGCACCGCCGCCGACGAGAACGCCCGGATCGCCGCCGCCCAGGAGGCCGAGGCCAAGCGGGCCGCCCAGCAGGCCGAGGCCGAACGCGCCGCGCACCGGCTGCCGGTGGCCGGCTACCAGCTGAGCGCGCAGTTCGCGCAGTCCGGCTCGCACTGGGCGCACCTGCACACCGGCCTCGACTTCGCCGCCCGCACCGGCACCCCCGTCACCGCGATCGCCGGCGGCACCGTCACCTCGGCGGGCTGGTCCGGCCCCTACGGCTACCGGGTCATCCAGACCCTGCCCGACGGCACCGAACTCTGGTACTGCCACCTCTCCCGGATCGCCACCGCCTCCGGCCCGGTCGCCCCCGGCGCCCTGCTCGGCGCGGTCGGCGCCACCGGCAACGTCACCGGCCCGCACCTGCACCTGGAGGTCCGCCCCGGCGGCGGCGCCCCGGTCGACCCGCAGCCCTGGCTCCGGCAGCTCGGCCTCCAGCCGTAACGGCCCCGCCGGCGCCCGGGGACTCAGTACACCTCGGGCGCCAGCTCCGGGAACTCCTCCAGCAGCAGCCGGGCCAGCCCCGGCACCGTCCACTCGCCGCACAGGTCGATCGCGGCCTGCGCCACCGCCTCCTCGAACTCCTCGAACTCCCCCGCCAGTTCGGCCGGCATCGGCAGTCCGAGCGCGTTCAGCTCGGCCAGATTGCGGTAGCTGCGCCGCATCAGGCCCTGCTCCAGCAGCCGGCGCGCACCGTCCGAGGACACCCCGACCAGCAGCGCCCGCTCCGGGCCCCAGCCGCCGTCCGGCTCCACCCCCGGCACCCGCTCGTACGCGGCGAAGCGCTCCTCGACGTCCAGCGCCCGAAAGCCCTCCAACCAGCCGCGCACCTGCTCCAGGTCGTCCGTCGGCACCCCGTCCGCGCGCAGCAGCAGGGCGTACAGCCGGGGCCAGGTCAGCAGGTCGGAGCGGAGCAGCAGCGACTCCACCAGCACCTGGCCCTGCCAGTCGGTCTCCGCGTGGAGCTTCTCCCACCGCTTGGCGTTCAGCCGCCGCGCCGCCCGCTGGTGGTCGATCAGCAGCCGCACCGCCGCCGGGTACGCCCACGCGTCGCCGTCCGGCTGGACGTACAGGTGCAGCTGCTCGTACAGCAGGTGCTCCAGCACCGGCGAGGTCAACTCCGGGAACCCGTCGTGCAGTCGGGCCCCGCCCAGCTCCAACAGCGTCAGGACGGTCCGCACCGCCGGCTCGGGTACCGCCGCCAATCCCTGCTCGGCCGCCCAGTCCAGCAGGTCGGCGGCACGGGTACGGGGAAGCAGGTGCAGGTCGTCGTCGTCCACCCCGGTACGGTAGCCGGTCCGCGCCGGCCCCACCGGTAGGGTCGGTCGGCATGGAAACCGTCCGGCTGACCGGCCCCCGGCTCACCCTGCGGGAGTACCGCCACACCCCGGAGGAGGTCGCCGCCCTGCACGCCGTCCACGGCGACCCCCGGGCGGTCCGCCATCTCCCGTTCGAGGCCGCCGACTTCGAGGAGTGCGCCGACCAGATCGAGCTCTACCTCGACGAGGCCGAACGCGAACCCCGGCAGCACTACCGGCTGGCCGTCGACGACCCCGCCGGCGAGCCGATCGGCCAGGGCGCCCTCACCCGCGAGGGCGAGCACGCCGCCCAACTCGGCTGCGTGCTGCGCCCCGACGCCTGGGGCCGCGGCTACGCGGGGGAGCTCACCGCGCTGCTGTGCACGCTGGGCTTCGACACCCTCGGCCTGCACCGGCTGTACGCCCGCACCGACCCCGGCAACCCCGCCGCCGCCCGGGTGCTGGCCAGGGCCGGCTTCCGGTACGAGGGCCGGATCCGCGCCGAGTCGCACTGGGGCGGCGCCTGGCACGACGCCCTCCAGTACTCGCTGCTCGCCCCCGAGTGGCCCGCCCTGCGCCCGGCCACCCCGGGGTGCGGGGGTTAACCCCACCCCGAAGTCGGCAGCAGGCCTCATACCGGCACACCCGCCCCGTGCGGCACCTTTGAAGGGTGCCCGGCGCCGCCGACCGGCGGCGCCGCCCCGACCACCCGAAGGACCGCGGATGTCCACCGCTGCGTACCGCGCCGCCACCGGCGACCACCCCACCCGGCCCGGGTTCTGGCGCGCCCCGTTCTCCCGGGCCGGCTTCCGCGAGCTCGGCTTCGCGCTCAGCGGCCTGCCGGTCGCCGTCCTCGGCTTCACCACCGTCGTCGCGCTGTTCAGCACCGGGCTCGGCCTGTTCGTCACCACGCTCGGCATGCCCGTGCTCGCCCTGCTCACCGTCGCCGGCCGCGGCTTCGGCGCCGCCGAGCGCCTCCGGCTCCGCAGCCTGCTCGGCCTCGACCTGCCCGAGCCGCGCGAGGTGGCGGTCCGCCGGGAGGGCGCCTGGGGCGCGATCACCGCCCGGCTCGCCGACCCGGTCGGCTGGAAGGGCGCGCTGTACCAGTTCGTCATGTTCCCCTGGGCGATCCTCAGCTTCGTGCTCTCCACCGTCTTCTTCACCGTCGGCTGGGCGCTCCTGCTCTTCCCCGCCTACCAGTGGGTGTTCGGCCGCTACACCGACTGGGACGGCTACCGGGTCGCCGACTGGACGGACTCGCACGGCGTCCAGCACGTCTACGAGCTCCAGTCCCCGTTCCAGATCGGCGCCGTCAGCCTGATCGGCCTGCTGTTCGTCCTGCTCACCCCGCAGCTGGTCCGCGCCCTCAACAGCGCCAACCGCCTCGCCGCCCACGCCCTGCTGGCCGGCCGCTGAACATGCGACACCCCCGGGCCCGTGGTCGGATGACCACGGGCCCGGGCCGCACCCCGGGCCCGTCGAACGCCCGGAGGACCGCCGATGAGCCCGGTCTTGAACCGCCCAGCGCCCGTCCTGATCACCTCACGGCCGCTCGACGAGTACTGCGCCTACCTCGGCCTCACCCGCGCCGACCTGAGCCGGCTGCCCGGCCCGCTGCTGGACTGCCCCGGCGGGGCCGCCGCGCTCGCCGCCGAGGCCCGCGCGCTCGGCTGCCGGGTGGTCGCCGCCGACCCCGGCTACGCGCTCGGCCCCCGCCGCCTCGCCGAACTCGCCGCCGCCGGCCGCGACACCATGGCCACCGCGATCCGCCGCGACCCCGCCCACCACCTTCCCCGCACCGCCCACGGCCGGCGCCGGCCCGACAAGTACCTGCGCAGCTGGGACCGCGCCCGCCGGCTGTTCGCCGCCGACGCCGCCGCCCACCCCGGCCACTACCTGGCCGCCGCGCTGCCCCGACTCCCGTTCGCCGACGGCGCCTTCGCCCTCACCCTCAGCTCCTACCTGCTGTTCGCCTACCCGGCGCTCTTCACCCCCGCCGACCAGTTCCGGGCGCTGCGCGAACTCGCCCGGGTCACCGCCCCCGACGGCGAGGTGCGGATCTTCCCGCTGTACGACCACACCGGCCGCCTCTGCCCGCACCTCGCCGAACTCCGCGCCGCCCTCCGCCACCACCGGATCGCCAGCCGGGTCCTCACCACCACCCCGCCGCACCGCATCCTGCTGCTCACCGCCCCGGGCGGATGACGCGCGCTCAGCAGCTCTCGGCCGGCGCCGGCGCGTCCCGCAACGAGTGCACCGCCCGCAGGTACGCGCCCACCGCGTCCCGGCTGCGGGACAGGCACTCCACCCGCTCGGACAGCTTCCGGTGCTCGTGCTCCAGCGCCGCCAGCGTCTCCTCGGTCGCGCCCCGGACGTGGTACTGCCCGCTGGTCAGGCAGGGCAGCACCTCCCGGATGGTGCGGGTGGACAGGCCCGAATCCAACAGCGAACGGATCTGCCGGACCCGCTCCACCAGCGCCTCGTCGTACTCCCGGTAGCCGTTCGCCGAACGCCCCGGCTTCAACAGGCCCTGCTCCTCGTAGTAGCGCAGCAGCCGGGGCGAGGCCCCCGCCCGGTCCGCCAGCTCACCGATCCGCACGCGCGTCTCCCGTCCGCCGGAAGGACTTGACCTTCACACCGATGTGAGGGTTCGAGGATAGCGGCATGACCGCGACCCACACCGAACCCCGCACCGCCGCAGCCCCCTCGGACCGGCGCCGGGGCCTGCACTGGTCCCCGCTGCTGGCCCTGGCCACCGCCGCCTTCCTGGGCATCGTCACCGAGGCCCTGCCCGCCGGCGTGCTGCCCGAAATGGCCCACGACCTGCGGGTCGGCGAATCCGCGATGGGCCAGTCGCTCACCGGCTACGCCCTCGCCACCGGACTCTCCGCCGTCCCGCTCGTCCGGGCCACCGCCCACTGGTCCCGCAAGCGCCTGGTGCTCGCCGCCGTCGCCGTCCTGCTGGTCGCCAACGTCGTCACCGCACTCTCCCCGTCCTACCCGCTCACCATGGCCGCCCGGATCGCCGCCGGCGTCGCCGTCGCCGCCATCTGGTCCGAACTCGTCGGCTACGCCCGCCGATTGACACCGCCCGAGCTGCACGGCAGGGCGATCGCCGTCACCGCGCTCGGCGTCCCGCTCGCCCTCTCCCTCGGCATCCCGCTCGGCACCTGGTCCGGCCGGCTGATCGGCTGGCGGCCCACCTTCGCACTGGTCGCCGCCCTCGCCGCCGCCCTGCTGCTGTGGCTCGCCGCCGCCGTCCCCGACGCCTCCGGCCGCCGCCCCGGCCGCTCCGAATCCCTGACCGGCGCCCTGCGCCTGCCCGGCGTGAGGCCCGTACTGTTCGTCGTCGGCGCGTTCGTCCTCGCCCACAACGTGCTCTACACCTACATCGCCGCCCTGCTCGACCACTACGGCCTGGCCGACCGCCGCGACCTGGTGCTGCTCGTCCTCGGCGTCTCCTCCGTCGCCGGACTCGCCGTCACCGGCGCCCTGGTCGACCGCCGGCTGCGGCACCTCACCCTCGCCGCCACCACCGCCGTCCTCGCCGCCCTCGGACTCCTGCTGCTGCCCGCCCCCGCCGCTCCCCTCGTGCTGCTCGCCGCCGCCCTCTGGGGCCTCGGCTGGGGCGCCGTCGCCCCGCTGTTCCAGACCGCCGCCGCCGACGCCGGGGGCGACCGCGCCCAGACCCTCCTGGTCGCCACCTGGAACACCTCGATGGGCCTCGGCGGCGCCGTCGGCGGACTCCTGCTCGACCTCTCCGGCCCCGGAGCCTTCCCCTGGTTCGCCCTCGCCCTGCTGCTCCCCGTCCTCGCCACCGCCACCCTGGCCCGCCGGCACGGCTTCCCGCCGAAACGCCCGTGAAGCCCGCGAGAACGCAGACGGCCCGCGGGCTGCTCCTCGCGCCGAACCCGCTGGACGGGGACGGCGATCGAGGCACCGGGGATGTACCGGTGAGCCCACGGGCCGGGTGACTGCTGGGAATTCGCCTGAGCCGGAGACCAACGGCCTCACTGCCGCACAGGCAGGGGCGGCTCTAGCGAGCAGCCACCTCACGCATCCTGAAAGAACTCAACTCAGGATCACCTCCTTTCAGTGTGCTGCCAGCGTAGGCACCGCCACCGGACCGGGCAAGGGATTTATTCGGCCGCACACGGCGAAGGCCCGGAGGCGATGCCTGGTTCCCGGAGATCGCCCGGAACAGGAAGACCCCGGGGGTGGTGGCCGTGATCCGCCCGGTCGCGGGGTCGTACGTCGGCAGCC
>NZ_JBSGDD010000146.1:0-9528 GCF_053602195.1 Kitasatospora sp. NPDC004531
GAGCCCACCACCGCCCTGGACGTCACCGTCCAGCGCACCGTGCTCGACCTGCTGGACCGCCACCGCGCCACCCGCGGGCCGGACACCCTCCCGCTCCCCGGTTTCGCACCCTCCTGCTACCTCTCCCGCGGGAGTTGGGGGAGCCCGTCGGTGAAGCCGAGGACGGTGCGGGGGCCGAGGGGGTGGGAGAGGCGGAACTCGACGGGCGTCATGAGGGCGATGTCGGTGCAGGCACCGCCTTTCGGGGGGACGGGGGTGATGCGGGGCGGGATCAGGACGACGGCCCGGTCGGTCTCGTGGACCTCGCCGGGCTGGATGGCGTCGCAAGCGCCGTGCTCGACCAGCGCGGTGAGGATCAGGCCGTCGGGGGAGACCGAGCGCAGGACGGGTTGGGTGTAGGGGCCGGGGGCGGGGCGGTCCGGGCCCTGGGCGAGGACGGCGGGGTAGCGGAACGGCTCGTCGTAGCCCGCGACGGTGAACTCCCAGACGGGGATGGTCGCCTGGCCCCGGCTGGTGGTGACGGTGGTGGTGCCGGGCTGGACCGCGGTGATGGACAGCCGGCTGCCGCCGCACTCGCCGCGGCACGGGTCCGGTCGGCCGGTCAGCCAGGTCAGGGTGTCCTTCGCGGAGCGCTGCGGGAGGGTGAGGCGGGAGCCGTCCGCGAACTGCACCTCGGCGGTGCCGGAGACGGACACCGGCAGCGTGGTCTGCAGGTCGAACCGGCTGCCCTCGTAGGCGGCCTTGTCGGGCTCGTCCCGGAAGGCGTTCCGGGGCAGCCACTCGGTGGTGTTCCCGAGCGGGAAGTAGCCCTTCTCCCAGGCCTGTTGGGCGGCCGAGCCGGGCCACGCGGCCGCCACCTCGGCGGCCCGGCGGGCGTTGTCGCCGGTGGCGGGGCGGGCCTCGGGTGCGGCGGTGATCAGGCTCGGCGCGGGTGCCGGGCCGTCCGAGGTCGCGGTGCACCCGGTCAGGAGCACAGCCGCTGCCGCCACTGCTGTCGCGATTCGTCCGCGCATGTCTGTCGTCCCCCTCAACGTCCGTTCCACGGTCGCGAGTTGGACGGCCGGACGGGGATTCCGGTTCCCGGGGCCGGGGACGGCCGGCCCCGGGAACGGAGGGGTTAGAAGACCGGGACGCCGGCCCGGACCAGGCGCCAGGCGGACTGGCCGTAGAAGTCGGCCGGGTCGATGACGCCCTTGGCCTTCACCCAGGCGATCATGGTGTTGCGGATCTCGTCCGAGTTCGCCCACAGCTGCTGCGACTTGGCGACGTGCGGGAAGTTGCCGCCGCCGTTGGCGCGGTAGTTGTTGACGGCGAGCACGAACTGCGCGGTCGGGTCGACCGGCTTGCCCTGGTAGGACAGGTTGACGATGCGGCTGCCGACCGGCTGCGCGATGTCGATGTCGTAGCTGACGCCGTACAGCGAGTCGTAGTTGTAGTCGGGGGTGTTGTTGGACTGGTTGGTGAGGGTGTCCAGGTTGATGGGCGCGCCGGGGGCGACCTGGGCGTAGTACTTGGCGGAGTACTCCAGGTAGTCCTTGATCTGGGCGCCGGTCAGGAGGCGGGCCTCCAGGGTGTTCTCGTAGATGTACAGGCCGGCCGCGTCGCGCAGCTTGACCTCGCCGGACGGGATGACCGCGGTGCGGTTGAACGGCGCGGCCTGGGCGAGGACGGGCAGGTTCGCGTACTGGCCGCCGGCCAGCGCGGTGCGCACGGCGTCGGCC
This sequence comes from Kitasatospora sp. NPDC004531, assembly GCF_053602195.1. Classification (NCBI taxonomy): domain Bacteria; kingdom Bacillati; phylum Actinomycetota; class Actinomycetes; order Kitasatosporales; family Streptomycetaceae; genus Kitasatospora; species Kitasatospora sp. NPDC004531. The sequence goes on from NZ_JBSGDD010000146.1 coordinate 1,722, forward strand.
TGGACGCGGCCGATCAGGTCGATGATCGGGGTGTCCTTGAAGCGGGCCTCGGCGATGGAGAGGCTCTCCTTGCAGGTGCCGATGACCTGGTTGACGTACGCGACGACCTTCTTGTGCTGGGCGTCCACCAGCTCGACGATCTTCGGGTCCTCGGCGACGGTGTTGGAGTTCAGCAGGCGCGAGGTGACGCCGGTGACGGTCCACTGGCCGCGCGAGAACTCGACCTCGAAGTCGAAGCAGGTCAGGCGCTCGCCCCAGCACAGCGGCTCGGACAGCACGACGGTCTTGCCGGTCTTGGTGTTGACCACGTCGCGCTGGACGACCTCCTTGTGGGCGTGGCCGATCAGCACCGCGTCGATGCCGGGCACGGTGGCGGCCATGGTGACGCCCACGTTCTCGCCGTAGGGCAGCTGGTCGCCCCAGGAGGACGGGTCGTCGGCGCCGGTGTGCGCGGAGACCACGACCACGTCGGCGCCGGCGGCGCGCAGCTTCGGCACCCACTTGGCGGCGACCTCGGGGATGCCCGGGAAGGTCAGCTTGCCCTGGACGTTGGCCTTGTCCCAGATCGCGATGCCCGGGTTGGTCAGGCCGAGGATGCCGACCCGGACGGGCCGGCCGTGGCCGAGGTGCAGCTCGCGGATGACGTAGGGCGGGAAGGCGGGCTTCTCGTCCTTGGCGTTCAGCGCGTTGGCGCCGAGCAGCGGGAAGTCCAGCTGGTCCTGGTAGGCGCGCAGCAGCGGGATGCCGTAGTTGAACTCGTGGTTGCCGAGCGCGGCGGCGTCGTAGCCGATGGCGTTCATCGCGACGGCCATCGGGTGGCGCGGGGCCTTCTTGCCGGTGATCGGCTCGACCCGGGCGTAGTAGTAGGAGAGCTGGGTGCCCTGGATGGTGTCGCCGGCGTCGATCAGCAGGGTGCGGCCGTGGCCCTTCTCGGCGCGGACCTGTTCGACCAGGGTGGAGATCTTGGCCAGGCCGACGTCGTTGTGGGCCTTGTCGTCGAACTCGGAGTCGGTGAAGTACTCCCAGTTGAAGACGTGGCCGTGCAGGTCGGTGGTGCCCATCACGGTGAAGCTCGCCTTGAACGGGACGGGGCCCCGGCCGCGGGACTCGCCCTGGTTCTGGTCCGCGGCGGCGGGGGTGGCCGTGGCGGCGGTCAGGCCGCCGGCCAGGGCGGCCCCGGCCGCGGTGGCGGCGGAGCGGGTGACGAAGTCACGGCGGTTCAGGGACATCAAGACTCCAAGTCGGGCGGTACGGGCCGTCAGGCGGGCGCGCGGACGGTTCGACTGACCCCCCGCCACCTGCCGCGACGCGCGTAGAAAAACGCGTGAGGCAGTCTGCCGTCTTCTCGGCTCCGGTACCAGCCCCGAGAGCTGTCCAACAGGTGAGATCTGGGCAACTCTCCCGTGACAGCGGACCGGGCCACCGCACATCCGTGCGTCAATCGGGGACACCCGCGTTCACCTGGTACCCCATCGCGCCGACTGTGTCGGTCCGTTCATCAAATCTTTCGCCAACTGCCATGGGAGGACTGGCCGGAAGCGTGCTGTTACGGCCCGGTAATACCTAGGCTTCTGAGGTATGCGCCGAGCAAAAATCGTTTGTACTCTCGGGCCTGCCGCGGACTCGTACGACCAGATCAAGGCCCTGGTCGACGCCGGCATGGACATCGCCCGACTGAACCTCAGCCACGGCTCCCACCTGGAGCACGAGGAGCGTTACCACCGGGTCCGAAAGGCCTCGGACGAGTCGGGCCGCAGCGTCGGGGTGCTCGCCGACCTGCAGGGCCCGAAGATCCGCCTGAGCACCTTCGCCGAGGGCCCCGTCCTGCTGGAACGCGGCGACGAGTTCACCATCACCACCGAGGACGTCCCGGGCGACCGGGAGATCTGCGGCACCACGTACCGGGGCCTGGCCGCCGACGTGTCGCGCGGTGAGCGGATCCTGGTCGACGACGGCCGGGTCTGCCTGGAGGTCACCCACGTCGAGGGCCCCCGCGTGCACTGCATCGTCATCGAAGGGGGCCTGGTCTCCGACCACAAGGGCCTCAACCTGCCCGGAGTCGCCGTCTCCGTGCCCGCGCTCTCCGACAAGGACGTCGAAGACCTGCGCTGGGCGCTGCGGACCGGCGCCGACCTGATCGCGCTGTCGTTCGTGCGCAGCGCGAAGGATGTCGAGGAGGTGCACCGGATCATGGCCGAGGAGGGCCGTCGGATTCCGGTCATCGCCAAGATCGAAAAACCGCAGGCGGTGGAGAACCTGGACTCCATCGTGGACGCCTTCGACGGACTGATGGTCGCCCGCGGCGACCTGGGCGTCGAACTCCCGCTGGAGCAGGTGCCGATCGTCCAGAAGCGGGCGATCAAGCTGGCCAGGCGCAACGCCAAGCCGGTGATCGTCGCCACCCAGATGCTGGACTCGATGATCAACGCCTCCCGGCCGACCCGCGCCGAGGCGTCCGACGTCGCCAACGCGGTGCTGGACGGCACCGACGCGGTGATGCTGTCCGGCGAGACCTCGGTCGGCAAGTACCCGGTGGAGACGGTCCGGACCATGGCCCGGATCGTCGAGGCCGCCGAGGACGACATCCTGTCCGCCGGGCTGCCGCCGCTCACCGGGAACAACAAGCCCCGCACCCAGGGCGGCGCGGTCGCCCGGGCCGCCGCCGAGATCGGCGACTTCCTGGACGCCAAGTACCTGATCGCGTTCACCCAGAGCGGCGACACCGCCCGCCGGCTGACCCGCTACCGCTCGCCGATCCCGGTCCTGGCGTTCACCTACGAGCCCGCCGTGCGCAGCCAGTTGGCGCTCACCTGGGGCGTGGAGACCTTCCTCGGCCCGTTCGTCGACACCACCGACGAGATGGTCGCCCAGGTCGACGCCCAGCTGCTGAGCCTCGGCCGCTGCGAGCGCGGCGACATCGTGGTGATCACCGCCGGCTCCCCGCCCGGCCTGGCCGGCTCCACCAACCTGGTGCGGGTGCACCACGTCGGCGAGTTGGACAACTGACCGCGAAGGGGCCGCCCACCGGGGCGGCCCCTTCCTTGCGAAGCGTCACACCGACAGGACGATCTTGCCGCGCAGGTGGCCGTGCTCGCTGATCCGGTGCGCCTCGGCGGCCTCCGCCAGCGGCAGCACCCGGTGGATCGGCAGCACCAGCGTGCCCGCCTCGTGCAGCGCCAGCACCGCCGCGTACGCGCCCGGGTGGTACGGCTCGGCCTCGGCGCCGCCGGTGAAGCGGACCCCGTGCTGCTGGCCCGCCAGCGGCGAGGTGATCGTCAGCACCCGGTCGGCGCTGCCGGTCAGCTCGATCGACACTGCCAGCTCGTCGGCCTTCCCGGCGGCGTCCAGCGCCCGGTCCACCCCGCCCGGGGTGGCCGCCCGCACCCGCTCCGCCAGGCCCTCGCCGTACGCCACCGGGATCGCGCCCAGCTCCCGCAGGTAGTCGTGGTTGCCCTCGCTCGCGGTGCCCACCACCGTGATGCCGCGCGCCCGGGCGAACTGCAGCAGCAGCGTCCCGACCCCGCCCGCCGCGCCGTGCACCAGCAGGGTCTCGCCCGGCCGCACGCCCAGCACCCCGAGCACCCGCTCCGCGGTCTCCGCCGCCGTCGGGATCGCCGCCGCCTGCTCCCAGCTCAGCCCGGCCGGCTTCGCCGCCAGCAACTCGACGTCCACCAGGGCGTGTTCGGCGTAGCCGCCGCCCATCACCGCGCCGAACACCTCGTCGCCGACCGCGAAGGCGGTCACCTCGGAGCCGACCGCCTCCACGGTGCCCGCCACCTCGTAGCCCGGCACCGCCGGGAAGGCGACCGGGAAGAAGCCGTCCAGCGCGCCGCTGCGCACCTTGTGGTCCAGCGGGTTGACGCCGACCGCGCGGACCGCGACCCGCACCTGGCGGGGCCCCGGCTCGGGCAGCTCCAGGTCGATCGGGCCCAGCACGTCCGGGTCGCCGTAGTGCGCGAAAGCGATGGCCTTGGTCATGGCAATGTCCTTGGATTCATGGGGAGTTGCTTCGTTCCGACGTGATCCATCCTGCGCCCCGGGCGGCCGCCGCCCGGCCGGTCTTTCGGACGGTTCGACCTGGCCGAAGAGCCAGGACGGCCGAGTGCCCCGGAGCGCCGCGCCCGGATTGCCGGGGCCCCCGGCCGTCCCTAGGGTCGCTCGCAGTACGTGTCCGAACTCGGGGAGTGATCGATGGAGACCCGATGAAGAAACTCGCATGGCGCCCCCTCGCGTTCGCCGCGGTGCTGGCCGCCCTGCCGCTGTCCTCGGCGTTCGCCGTGGAGAAGGCCCCCGAGCCGCTGTCCGCCGACGTGCTGGCGGCGATGACGCCGGAGGAGCAGGGCCGGGTGCTGGAACCGCTGCGGGTGGTGGCCGACGCCGCCTCCCGAGCCGGCCGCGGCGCCCAGGCGGACGTGTACACCCAGGTCGAGATGGCCCCCGACTACCGCTCCGTCAACGTCTACCTGACCGACCCGGACCGGGCCCCCGCCTTCCTGGACGCCGTGCGCAAGGCCGACCCGCAGGCCCCCGTCGAACTGCTGAACGTCCGTCGGAGCGCCAAGTCGCGGCAGGACCTCCGCAAGGAGATCACGGCCCTGATGGACCGCAAGGACCTGCCGTTCACCATCACCAAGGCGTCCAGCACGGTCGACGGCGGCGCGATCGACCTCGGCGTGGACGACCCGAAGGCCGCCCAGGAGTACTTCGCCGGGCCCGAGGTCGCGCAGGCCCAACTCGCCGCCCGCGCCACCCCCGTCCGGGTCCACCAGGCGCCCGCCGCGACGCCGCTGAGCCGGTGGAACGACACCCAGCCGTTCTTCGCGGCGGCCGCGCTCGGCCCCTCCAGCGGATCGCGGGCCCACTGCACCAGCGGCATCCCGGCCGTCAGCACCGTCGACGCGCGCCAGTGGCTCGTCACGGCGGGCCACTGCTACAACGTCGGCGACACCGTCTTCACGGCGGGCGGCAACCGCGTCGGCGTGGTCCAGGCCAAGATCGCCGACCTCGACTCGGGCTTCATCGAGACCCCGACCGCCCCCTTCACCTGGGACGGCCTCGACCAGGACGGATTCGTCCGCCGCCTCAACGGGGTGCGCGACGTGGCGGTGGGGGACTTCGTCTGCCAGCTGGGCTTCAGCTCCAAGGTGGTCTGCAACATCCGGACGACCAACGCCGGCGACGCCAGCTGGCCCACCGCCGGCGTCACCGTCTTCGGCAGCGAGGGCGTCCCGCAGAACGGCGGAGTCGTCGCGCGCAGCGGCGACAGCGGCGGACCGGTGATCACCATCAACGACCCGGACTCCCGCCAGCTGAACGGCATGGTCGTCGACGGCTTCGACTGCACCTTCCCCCCGCCCGGGGAGGCGGTCTGCACCCGCGCGGTCGGCTGGGTGGACGTGCTGACCGTCTTCGACCGGTTCGCCCTCCGGCTCGCGGACTGACCGCTGCCCCATCTTTCGGCCGGGTCGGCCCGGCCGAAAGACGGGGCCCGCCGCGCCGCGCCCCCCATAGGCTGGCGGACATGGACGCCACCGCCCGCTGGACCCGCCCGCAGGACGCCCTGGCCCGCGCCGTCGAGGTGCTGCGCGAACCCCGGCCCGGCCTGCTGCCGAAGCTGTCCGAGGTGCTCGAACCGCTGGTCCCGCACCTGGCCGCCGCCCAACTCAGCGGCGTCTGCGCCTACTCCCCGGCGAACACCGTCGGGCCCGCCGAACTCGCCGACGCCTTCGGCAGCCTGGTGCTCTCCCGGCTCGGCGAGCGCGCGCTGGCGGAGGCCGGCCCCGGCCGCCCCTGGCAGGGCACCGCCCAACTCGCCGGATCAGAGCGCCCGTTGGCCGTTGTCACCACCACCCCCGGGGCCGGCAAGGGCGCTGTCCTGGTCCTGGTCCGGACGGACGCCGCACCGCTCGCGGCGGACACCCTCGAGATCGTGCAGCAGCTGTGGGACCTGGTGGTCGCCCACTCCGAACACCGCGCCACCGACGCCGCCCCCGCCCAGGCCGCCGTCTCCCGGGTCTCCGCCAACGCCCGCGCCTGGGCGATCGCCAAGTCCACCGGCGCGCACAGCGCCGCGCTGACCGCCATCCTCGCCCCGCTGCGCTCCGCCGACCTGGACGACGCCGCCGCCCGCCGCGCCGCCACCGAACTCGCCGTCACCGCCCTGCTCGACCTGCGCCGCTCCGCCGACCTGGACCGGGTGCTCAGCGAGGAGCCCGCCGACGCCGCGTTCGCCCGGCTCGCCCGCGAACTGCGCCCGCTGCTGCGGCACACCCGGGTCCGGCTCGACGTGGCGCCCCCGGCCGACGCCGCCCGCTCCGTCCCCGCCGACCTGGCGCACACCGCCCGGGACGCCGTCCGGGCCGCCGTGCTGGTGATGCTCGACCAGGAGAAACCGACCCGGCTGCACGTCAGTTGGCAGTTCACCGGCGATGCGGTGCTGCGCGCGGTGGTGCGCGGCGACGGCCTCGGCGCACTGGCGGCCGACGCGCTGGGCGTGCACCGCACCGCGGAGCGGATCGCCGCGCTGGGCGGGCGCAGCACCGTCGAGGCGGTGCCCGGCTGGGGTGCCACCGTCACCGTGGACCTGCCGCTGGCGCTGCCCGAACCCGCGCCGGCCGGCGACCCGCTGGACGGCCTCCAGCCGCGCGAGCGGGAGGTGCTGGACCAGCTCGCCCGGGGCCGCCGCAACCGGGACATCGCGGCGGCGCTGCACATCAGCGAGTCCACGGTGAAGTTCCACGTCGCCAACATCCTGGCCAAGCTCGGCGTCGCCTCCCGGGGCGAGGCCGCCGCGCTGGCGCACCGGGCCGGCCTGCCCGCCGGGCTGCACCTGGCGTCCTGAGGCGGCCCGGGAAGCAGCCGCGCCGCCGTGGTGATGATCACCGCGGCGGCGCGCAAGCCAAGGTTCGTGACCTTGGAATCCAAGGAGAAAGTGCCCCGAGTGGGATTCGAACCCACACCGGACGGTGTTTGAGACCGTTGCCTCTGCCGATTGGGCTATCGGGGCCCAGCGGTTCGAAGGTCAAACCCCCCACCGTGGTGAACCAAACATACCGTGTCTGGGTAGGCTCGTGCATGCAGTACCCCGCCGGACCGAGGAGCCCCGTGAGCACCGCCGACGAGCAGGCCCAGCCGCTTGAGACCGACTCGCCCCAGATCACCCGAATTGTGATCGCCGAGGACGAGGCGCTGATCCGCCTCGATCTCAAGGAGATGCTGGAGGAGGAGGGCTACACCGTCGTCGGTGAGGCCGGGGACGGCGAGACGGCCGTCCGACTGGTCGAGGAACTCAAGCCCGACCTGGCCATCCTGGACGTCAAGATGCCGGTGCTGGACGGCCTGTCCGCCGCCGAGCGGATCCACGAGCAGCACCTCGCCCCGGTGCTGATGCTCACCGCCTTCTCGCAGCGCGAACTGGTCGACCGGGCCCGCGACGCCGGCGCGATGGCGTACATCGTCAAGCCGTTCAGCAAGAGCGACCTGGTGCCGGCGATCGAGATGGCGGTCTCCCGCTACACCGAGATGCGCACCCTGGAGCAGGAGATCGCGGACCTCGCGCAGCGCCTGGAGACCCGCAAGCTGGTCGACCGGGCGAAGAGCGTGCTGCAGACCAAGTTCGGGCTGAACGAGCCCGCCGCGTTCCGCTGGATCCAGAAGACCTCGATGGACCGCCGGATGACGATGGCGGCCGTCGCCGAGGCCGTGATCGAGGAGGGCGCCGCCCAGGACCGCAAGAAGGCCGAGGCGGCGGAGAGCAGGCGGCCGCGGTCGATGCGGAGGCACCGGTGATGTCGCGCAGGTAGACGCC
>NZ_JBSGDD010000147.1:0-9379 GCF_053602195.1 Kitasatospora sp. NPDC004531
AGCGCAAGTCACGTCCGCAAGGTCGCGATCACGTGCAGGTCATTGTCCTGCGTCGCGATCTTGCGGACGGGTTCCTTCCGCTGCGCGCAGTTCCCCGCGCCCCTGGGGTTGCTCGCTCTCTGCCCTCATCCGCCCGGCTGGACGAGGCCGCTCTCGTAGGCGAGGACCACCGCTTGGGCGCGGTCGCGGAGGTTGAGTTTGGCGAGGATGCGGCCGATGTGGGTTTTGACGGTCTGTTCGGCGAGGACCAGGTGGGCGGCGATCTCCTGGTTGGAGAGGCCGCGGGCGATGAGGCCGAGGACTTCGGTCTCGCGCGGGGTGAGGCCGTTGAGGCGCAGCCGGGGATCGCGGCGGGGGGCGGGGCGGTTCTGGGCGAAGTCGGCGATCAGGCGGCGGGTGACGGAGGGGGCGAGGAGGGCGTCGCCGGCGGCGACCACGCGGACGGCGGAGATCAGGTCGGCGGGCGGGGCGTCCTTGAGGAGGAAACCGGACGCGCCGGCCCGCAGCGCCTCGTAGACGTAGTCGTCGACGTCGAAGGTGGTGAGCATCAGGACGCGCGGGCGGTGGACGACGCCGGGCGGCGGGTCGAGCAGGTGGCGGGCGGCTTCGAGGCCGTCCATCTCGGGCATGCGGACGTCCATCAGCACCACGTCGGGGTGGGTGCGGCGGCTGACGTCCAGCGCCTCGCGGCCGTTCGCGGCGTCGCCGACGACGTCGATGTCGCTCTGGGCGTTGAGCAGGGCGGCGAAGCCTGCGCGGACCATCGCCTGGTCGTCGACGATGAGGACGCGGATGGTCATGCGGTGGTCTCTCCCGGGGCGGCGAGTGGCAGGACGGCGGTGACCCGGTAGCCGCCGTCGGCGGTCGGGCCGGTGTCCAGGGTGCCAGCCAGCAGGCGGACGCGCTCACGCATTCCGGTCAGTCCGTGCCCGGTGGAGGCGGAGGTCTCGACGGCGGGGGCCTGGCCGGGCGCGGGGTCGTTGTCGACGTCCACGGTGAGCGCGCCGTCGGAGGCGGTGACGCGGACCCGGGCGGACGCGCCGGGGGCGTGCCGGACGACGTTGGCCAGCGCCTCCTGGACGATCCGGTACGCGGACAGGCCGATCGCCTCGGGGACGGGGTCGAGGGCCAGGACGGCGTCGGCGAGGTCGAGTTCGGCGTGCACGCCGGCCTGGGCGACGGTGGCGAGCAGGCCGGGCAGGTCGGCGAGGCCGGGTTGCGGGGCCTTGTCGGCCTCGGTGTCGGCGGCCCGCAGCACCCCGAGCAGGCGGCGCATCTCGGCGAGCGAGCCGCGGGCGGCGGTGGCGATCTGGCCGAACTCGGCGACGGCGGGCTCGGGCAGGCCCTCGATCCGGTAGGGCGCGCTGTCGGCCTGGACGGCGATCACCGACATGTGGTGGGCGACCACGTCGTGCAGCTCGCGGGCGATCCGGGCGCGTTCCTCCAGCAGCGTGCGCCGGGCGCGTTCGGTCTCGGAGATCTGCTCCTGGGCGGCGAGCAGCCGCTGCGCCTCGCCGCGTCCGCGCAGGCTCCAGCCGAGCAGCATGATCACGCCGGACAGCGCGGTGGCCACCACCGAGGTGCCGTCGAAGTACTCGGTGAAGAACGTCCAACTCAGGCTGCAGCCGAGGAAGGTGACCACCCAGACGGCGAACAGCGTGCGGCCGCGTTCCCGGATCGACAGGAACACCATCAGGAACAGGTAGCAGAGCAGGGTCGGGACGGGCCACGGCCAGGGCTGGTCGGCGGCCGAGCCGTGGGTGGCGATCGCGCCGACCAGCACCGACGGCGCCATCACCTGCCAGGCGGTGAGCGGCCGGACCAGCGCCAGCGGCAGCACCCCCGCCTGGACGACGGCCAGTGCGGCGGCCAGGCCCCCGTTCAGGCCGTAGAAGTGCGTCAGCGCGAACACGCCGGTGGGCAGCAGCGAGCCGACCATGGCCAGCACCACGAAGAAGGGCAGCGCCCGGACCCATGGCCGGCGGGCGCCGGACAGCGGCGGGCGGTGGTCCGGCACGGGCTCGACGAGGGCGCGCAGGAAGGTCTTCCAGGTGGTCACCGGCCCGAGGGTAGATCGGGACGGGGCCGCTGTCCTCATACTCCGGTCGGGAGCGGCCCCTGATACTGCGGTACTACCCGGCCGCGCGGTCAGCGCCAGGACCCGGCCAGCGCCGGGCCGAGCTGGTCGAAGTGGCGCTCGATCATGGCCAGCATGCCGTCCATGCAGTGGTCGTGCTGGTCGGGTTCGGCGGCGTACGACAGGTGCGAGAGCCGCACCACGGTGCCGAACACGGCGGCCAGCAGCCGGGGGCGCAGGTCGAGCGCGGGGTCGAGGCCCTCGCGTTCGGCGAGCACCCGGGCCACCTCGACCTCCTGCTGGAGGGCGTGCCGCAGGTGGGCGGCGAGCAGGGTGGGGGTGGACTCGATCAGCTCGAAGAGCTCCAGCGCGCCGGCCACGGTGCCGCGTTCGGCGACCCGGCCCTCGTCGAGGGTCAGCCAGACCTGCCGGACGGCGCCGCGCATCGCCTCCAGCGGGTTCTCCTCGGCGGGGCGTTCGCGCAGCAGCGCCAGGAAGGTCTCCTCGGCGTCGGCCAGCACGGCGAGGGCGACCTCCTCCTTGTTGGCGAAGTACCGGAAGAAGGTGCGCTGGGAGACCTCCACGGAGGCGGCGATCTCGTCCACCGTGGTCTTCGCGTAGCCCTGCCGCTGGAACAGCCGGTTGGCGGCTTCGACCAGGGCGCCCCGGGTGCGCTGCTTCTTGCGTTCGCGCAGGCCAGGGGGCTGCGGGTCGACGGCGATGGAGGGGGTGGACATGGCTCAACGATAGCGCTCTGACACTTGTCATCAAGTGGCACAAGTCACCGTTTGTCGATTGTCAGCGGCTGACATAATGTTCGAGCCGGTCTCTCGCACACCACACGAACGGGGAAGTCCCGAGCCATGAGCCAATCCGTCGTCATAGACAAGGAAGCGGCTCCGGCCGCCGGAGGGAAGCTGCGGGGACACCCCTGGCTGACCCTCCTCACCGTCGCCGTCGGCGTCATGATGGTCGCCCTCGACGGCACCGTCGTGGCCATCGCCAACCCGGCGATCCAGACCGACCTGAAGGCCAGCCCCGCCGACATCCAGTGGGTCACCTCCGGCTACCTGCTGGCCCTGGCGGTGTTCCTGATCACCGCCGGCAAGATCGGCGACCGGTTCGGCCACAAGTCCACCTTCCTGGTCGGCGCGGTCGGCTTCGCCGCCACCTCCGCCGCGATCGGCTTCGCCGGCTCGATCCAGCAGGTGATCTTCTTCCGCGTCCTGCAGGGCCTGTTCGGCGCGCTGCTCCAGCCCGCCGCGCTCGGCCTGCTGCGCGGGGCCTTCCCCGCCGACAAGCTCAACATGGCGATCGGCATCTGGGGCGGCGTCATCGGCGCCTCCACCGCGGCCGGCCCGATCGTAGGCGGCCTGCTGGTCGAGCACGTCAACTGGGAGTCGGTGTTCTACATCAACATCCCGGTCGGCATCGTCGCCGTCGTCCTCGGCCTGCTGATCCTCAAGGACGTCCGCGCCGAGAAGGCCGCCAAGTCCTTCGACATCCCCGGCATCGTGCTGCTCTCCGGGGCGATGTTCATGCTGGTCTGGGGCATCATCAAGGCCCCCACCTGGGGCTGGGGCGACCCCGCCACCCTGCTCTTCCTCGGCGGCGCGGTGCTCGCCCTGGTGGCCTTCGCGGTCTGGCAGAACTTCGCCAAGGAACCGCTCATCCCGCTCACGCTGTTCCGCTCCGTCCCGCTGTCGGCGGGCACCCTGCTGATGGTGCTGATGGCGTTCGCGTTCTTCGGTGGCATCTTCTTCGTGACGTTCTACCTGCAGAACGTGCACGGGATGGCGCCGGTGGACGCCGGCGTCCACCTGCTGCCGATGACCGGCATGATGATCGTCGGCGCCCCGCTGGCCGGCTTCCTGATCGGCAAGGTCGGCCCGCGCATCCCGATCGTCGGCGGCATGCTGCTCACCACCGGCGCGATGCTCGGCATGTCCACCCTGGACATCCACTCCGGCAACGGCGTCATGTCGCTGTGGTTCCTGCTGATGGGCCTCGGCCTCAGCCCCGTCATGGTCGGCGCCACCGAGGTCATCGTCGGCAACGCCCCGCTGGAGCTGTCCGGCGTGGCGGGCGGCCTCCAGCAGGCCGCGATGCAGGTCGGCGGCAGCCTCGGCACGGCCGTCCTCGGCGCGGTGATGGCGTCCAAGGTCACCAGCGTGCTGCCGGAGAAGTGGGCCGCGACGGGCGTCCCCTTCCCGGACGGGGAGCAGGGCGAACAGCTCAAGCAGCTCGCGCAGCTCGGCATCGCCCCGCCGATGCCGCAGGGCACCCCCGAGCAGATCACCACCGGCGTCGCGGACGCCGTCCACTCCTCCTTCGTCAGCGGCATGGGCGTGGCCTTCACCGTCGCCTCGATCGTCGCCCTGCTGGCGGCGGGCCTCGGCCTGCTCACCAAGCGCGGCGCGAACGAGGCCGGGCCGGCCGTGCACATCTGACACGCCCGGCACTACGAGATCCGCCCGAGGAGGGGAGTCCCCTGCTCGGGCGGATCTTTGCGCTCTGGCCTTCCGCTTCGCGCAGTTCCCCGCGCCCCTGACGGGGCGCGGGGAACGGTGGAGCAGGTGGAGCGGCCAGCGCTTAGGCGTCGCCGCCTGCGGCACCCGGCTCGGCCGCGGCCACGTCCAGGAGCTGGTAGCGGTCGATCGCGTCCTTCAGCGCCGAGCGGTCGATCTTGCCCTGCTTGGCCAGCTCGGTGAGGGTGGCCAGGACGATCGACTGCGCGTCGATGTGGAAGAAGCGGCGGGCCGCACCGCGGGTGTCGGCGAAGCCGAAACCGTCGGCGCCCAGGGACTGGTACTGGCCGGGGACCCAGCGGGAGATCTGGTCCGGGACGGCGCGCATCCAGTCGGAGACGGCCACGAACGGACCCTCGGCCCCGGAGAGCTTCGAGGTCACGTACGGGACGCGCTGCGGCTCCTCGGGGTGCAGGAGGTTGAACTCCTCGGCCTCGACGGCGTCGCGGCGCAGCTCGTTCCAGGAGGTGGCCGACCAGACGTCCGCCTTGACGTTCCACTCATCGGCGAGGATGCGCTGCGCCTCCAGGGCCCACGGCACGGCCACGCCGGAGGCGAGCACCTGGGCGGGGATCTGCCCGACGGTGCCCTCGGAGAGCTTGTAGAGGCCCTTGAGGATGCCGTCGACGTCCACGCCCTCCGGCTCGGCCGGCATCTTGATGGGCTCGTTGTAGACGGTCATGTAGTAGAAGACGTCCTCGCCGTGCGGGTGCTCGGCGGAGGAGCCGTACATGCGGCGCAGGCCGTCCTGGACGATGTGGGCGATCTCGTACCCGTAGGCCGGGTCGTAGGCGACCACACCGGGGTTGGTGGAGGCCAGCAGCTGCGAGTGGCCGTCGGCGTGCTGGAGGCCCTCGCCGGTGAGCGTGGTGCGGCCGGCGGTGGCGCCGATGACGAAGCCGCGGGCCAGCTGGTCGGCCATCTGCCAGAACTGGTCGCCGGTGCGCTGGAACCCGAACATCGAGTAGAAGACGTAGACCGGGATCAGCGGCTCGCCGTGCGTCGCGTAGGACGAGCCGGCGGCGATCAGCGAGGCGGTGCAGCCGGCCTCGGAGATGCCGTCGTGCAGCATCTGGCCGGACGGGGACTCCTTGTACGCCAGCAGCAGCTCGCGGTCGACCGACTCGTAGGTCTGGCCGAGCGGGTTGTAGATCTTGGCGGACGGGAAGAGCGAGTCCATGCCGAAGGTGCGGTACTCGTCCGGCGCGATCGGCACGAAGCGGTTGCCGATGCCCTTGTCCCGCATCAGGTCCTTGAGCACCCGGACGAACGCCATGGTGGTGGCGATGGTCTGGTTGCCGGAGCCCTTCTTGACCGCCTTGTACGCGTCGTCGCCCGGGAGTTCGAGCTTGCGCGGGCGGACCTTGCGGGTGGGCACGTAGCCGCCGAGCTCCTCGCGGCGGTCGTGCATGTACTGGATCTCTTCCGAGTTGCGGCCCGGGTGGTAGTAGGGCGGGTAGCCCTCGTCGAGCTGCTTGTCGGTGATCGGCAGGTGCAGCCGGTCGCGGAAGCGCTTCAGGTCCTCGACCGTCAGCTTCTTCATCTGGTGGGTGGCGTTGCGGCCCTCGAAGTTGGGGCCCAGCGTCCAGCCCTTGACGGTCTGCGCGAGGATGACGGTCGGCTGGCCCTTGTGCTCGCGGGCGGCCTTGAACGCGGCGTACACCTTGCGGTGGTCGTGACCGCCGCGGCCCAGGTGCTGGATCTGCGAGTCGGTCATGTTCTCGACCATGGCGCGCAGGCGCAGGTCGCCGCCGAAGAAGTGCTCGCGGATGTACGCGCCGGACTCGGTGGCGTAGGTCTGGAACTGGCCGTCGGGGGTGGTGTTCAGCTTGTTGACCAGGACGCCGTCGCGGTCCTGGGCCAGCAGCGGGTCCCAGGTGCGGTCCCAGACCAGCTTGATGACGTTCCAGCCGGCGCCGCGGAACTGCGACTCCAGCTCCTGGATGATCTTGCCGTTGCCGCGGACCGGGCCGTCCAGGCGCTGCAGGTTGCAGTTGACCACGAAGGTCAGGTTGTCCAGGCCCTCGCGGGCGGCCAGGGACAGCTGGCCGAGCGACTCGGGCTCGTCCATCTCGCCGTCGCCGAGGAAGGCGTACACCTGCGAGTCGGAGGTGTCCTTGATGCCGCGGTGCTCCAGGTAGCGGTTCATCCGGGCCTGGTAGATCGCGCCGAGCGGGCCGAGGCCCATCGAGACGGTCGGGAACTCCCAGAAGTCCGGCATCAGCCGCGGGTGCGGGTAGCTGGAGAGGCCGTACGGCGCCTTGGACTTCTCCTGGCGGAACGCGTCGAGCTGCTGCTCGGTCAGTCGGTCCAGCAGGAAGGCGCGGGCGTAGATGCCCGGCGAGGCGTGGCCCTGGAAGAACACCTGGTCGCCGGACTCGCCGTCGGCGTCCTTGCCGCGGAAGAAGTAGTTGAAGCCCACGTCGTACAGCGACGCCGAGGAGGCGAAGGTGGCGATGTGGCCGCCGACGCCGATGCCGGGGCGCTGGGCGCGGGACACCATGACGGCCGCGTTCCACCGCGTCGCGTTGAGGATCTTCCGCTCGATCTCCTCGTTGCCGGGGAAGAACGGCTCGTCCTTGGTGGCGATGGTGTTGACGTAGTCCGTGCTGCGCATCTCGGGCACGGCCACACGCTTTTCACGGGCGCGCTCGATCAGCCGCAGCATCAGGTAGCGGGCACGCTCGCGCCCGCGCTCGTCGATGGCAGCGTCAAGCGACTCCAGCCATTCCGCGGTCTCCTCGGGATCGAAGTCCGGGACCTGGCTCGGGAGGCCGCCAATGATGATCGGGTTGCGATCGGATCCGGAAGCCACGCTGTTCCTTCACTGTCGGTCGAAACTGAGTTGTCGCGCCGCCTCCATCGTGCTACCGCGTTCGGAGATCCGTCATCTCTACCGATCGGTAACCGTTCCGCTGGTTGGGCGGTACGGTCAGGAGGTGGTCCGACCTGGGATCCCGGCCGGAGGATGGCCGCCGGTCGGGATGAGGGCCAACAGGAGACTTTACGCCCGCACACAGTGCTGGCCCGAATGCCGTTCGCATCTCGGGCAGGCGTGCGGCCCGCGCGCGGGTGGCCGACGAAGCGTCCCGGTCCCCCACGGATGCGGATATTTCGGTGTGATTGCCCACACGGAGGGCGGCGTGTCGGCCTGCGACACGTCAACCTTTGGGTGGGATCGGGGGTCGGGTACTTGCGCGAACCGCCGCTCCCGTGTGGACTACGGCCACAGCCTCGGCATGGATGCCGAGCCGAATACTGGAGGTTATTCCCGTGAGCGCGACCGCGGACCCCGCGGACAAGTCCAACCCGGCGCTTCGTCTGGGCTTCGAAGAGGGCCAGATCATTCAGGAGATCGGGTACGACGAAGACAGTGACCAGGAGCTCCGCGAGGGCATCGAGGACATCACTGGCACCGAACTCGCCGACGAGGACTACGACGACGTCGCCGACGGCGTCCTGCTGTGGCACCGCGACGAGGACGGGGATCTCACCGACGCCCTGGTCGACGCCCTGGAGTACCTGGCGGAGGGCGGCCTGATCTGGCTGCTGACCCCGAAGACCGGCCGTGACGGGCATGTCGAGGCGCACGAGATCGCGGACGCCGCGAAGACCGCCGGCCTGTCGCAGACCAGCTCGGTGGCGATCGCCAAGGACTGGGCGGGCACCCGACTGGCCACCCCGAAGGCCTCGAAGACCGGCAAGCGCTGAGATTCGGACCGCGAGCGACACCGCGGGCCCCGGTGGAGGAGACTCCGCCGGGGCCCGCGCGCGTTGCCGCCACCGTGTTCGCTCAGGGCTGAACAATTCGTCGAACCGCCCCGTGGCTCACCCGAACGGCTGAACGGGCGGGCGCGGATGCGAGGATTTCCCTGCCCGCACCACCACGTCCCGGCAGGAAGGTCCCACCATGGCCATCGAGATCGGCGCCCAGGCCCCCGACTTCGAGCTGAAGAACCAGCACGGCGAGTCGGTGAAGCTGTCCGACTTCCGCGGCGAGAAGAACGTCGTCCTGGTCTTCTACCCGTTCGCGTTCACCGGCGTCTGCACCGGCGAGGTCTGCGAGATCCAGAAGGAGCTGCCGCGCCTGCAGAACGACGAGGTGCAGGTGCTCGCCGTCTCCGCCGACTCCCCGTTCTCGCTGCGCGTCTTCGGCGACCAGCAGGGCCTGGAGTACCCGCTGCTGTCGGACTTCTGGCCGCACGGCGAGGTCTCCCGCGCCTACGGCGTCTTCAACGAGGAGAAGGGCTGCGCGGTGCGCGGCACCTTCGTCATCGACAAGGCGGGCGCGGTCCGCTGGAGCGTCGTCAACGGCCTGCCGGACGCCCGCGACACCCAGGAGTACCTGGCCGCCCTTGGCGCGCTCTGACGCCTCCTCGACCCGGCGGCGCGCCGATTTTCCGCCGCGCCGCCGGGCCGAGTCGCCGCCGCGGCCGGGGAACCCCGCACTACGATCGGGCCGTTGACGGATCGGGAAACCGACTTCTTGGAGGACCACGTGGGTGTCAGCCTGAGCAAGGGCGGCAATGTCTCGCTCACCAAGGAAGCGCCGGGCCTGACCGCTGTGGTCGTCGGCCTCGGGTGGGACGTGCGCACCACCACCGGCACGGACTTCGACCTGGACGCCAGCGCGCTGCTCTGCACCGAGCAGGGCCGGGTCCGCTCCGACGCCGACTTCATCTTCTTCAACAACCTGAAGAGCGCGGACGGTTCGGTCGAGCACACCGGCGACAACCTCACCGGCGAGGGCGAGGGCGACGACGAGCAGATCAAG
>NZ_JBSGDD010000148.1:0-9267 GCF_053602195.1 Kitasatospora sp. NPDC004531
GCGGTGCGGGCCCCTCGACGTGCGGCGGTCAGTAGCGCAGGTCGGCGGCGATCCGGCCGGCGTCGGAGAGGGTGCCGTCGGGGACGAAGCTGACCTTGGCGCCGGTGTCGAGGGCGCGTTCGATGACCTCGTCGACGATGTCCTCGCGGGCGCCGGCCTCGTCGGCCTCGGCGGGCACCAGGTGGTCGCCGTCGTCGCGGACGGTGGCGCGGAAGTTCTCCTCGACCACCAGCAGCGCGATCCGGCCCTCGCCGGCGGTCTGCCACACCTCGTCGAGGCCGGCGGCGAAGGCGGAGCGGCCGCGGGCCTTGTCGAGCTGGGCGAGGGCGGCGGAGATCTCCTGGTCGGCGTGGGCCCGGACGGCGGGTTCGACCACGTGGCGGACGGTCTCGGCGTTGGCCTGGGCGAGGCCGCCGTGCGGGAGCTGCGCGGTGGATTCCTTGGCCATCGGGCCGACGGCGTCCAGCAGGGCCAGCGCGGGGGCGTCGCCGACCACGAACAGCGGGCGGGGGTCGGCGGCGAGCACCTTGGCGGTCTCGTTGTCGGCCTGCCGCAGGAAGGTCTTGGTCTCCTCGTCGCGGAAGGTGCTGGGGGTGTCGCCGATCTGCTCCTGGCGTTCGGGGTCGGGATTGTCGTACTCGCGGATCAGCGGGAAGCCGTAGGAGGTCTCCTCGGTGACGCGCTCCTGGGTGCCGCCCCAGAGCACCACCCGGTCGGCGGAGACGGCGAGCACCCAGAGCGGGCGTTCGGCGATCTGCGCGGAGACCAGGTTGCGGGTCAGGAAGGTGTCGGACAGGACCACTCGGGCGGGGGCGGTACGGCCGAGTGACCAGACCTGGTGCTCGCCCGGGGCGGCGAGGATCGCCAGGCCGTCCTCGGCGTGCACCAGGTCGACCTCGGTGAGGGCCTGGTCGAGCTGCCCGAGCACGTCGATCCGCACGGCGCGGTCGACCTTGGGGTCGTTCTGGACCCTCTCCTTCGCCTCGGCCACGAGGTTGCGCAGCCGGACCGGGTCCTGCGCGTTGTCCGGCTCGCGCCGGTGCGTGGGCATCAGGATCGACACCGCCGGGTACGGGCGCGGCCGGCGCAGCTCGGCGAGGACGGCGGGGCTGAGGGCGGGGTGCATGGAGACCCTTTCCGAAGGCGGTTCGGCCTTCTGTGCGTGGACGCGCGAAGCCTGATTCTGCTCCCGAATGTCCCAAATGTACCCATCTGCCCTGCGGTGCGCCGGGCCGGGCACCCGCCCGACACGCCGTGCCCGGCCCCTCCCGCGCCCGCTACCTGCCGCGCCCGGCCGCCGCCCGGCGCGGCGGGCGGCGGGCGACGCGGCGGGCGGCGAGGTGGGCGGCGGTGGCGGCCAGTGCGCCGAGGGTGTAGCCGAGCAGGTCGGAGGCGTCGAAGGTGGTGCCGAGGGCGAGCCTGGCCGGTCGGCTGCGGGCGCCGAGCGTCTCGGGGACGCCGGTGAGCTGGAAGAGTTCGACGGCGAAGCTCGCGGCGAGTGCGGCGGCGCCGGCGGTCCGGGGCCGCAGCCGGGGTGCGGCGGCCATCAGCAGGGTGTGCAGCAGTGCGGTGTAGAGCGCCCCGCCGAGCAGGGCCCCGGCGGCGGGCGGCAGCAGGCCGGGGCCGGTCAGGCCGAGCGCGAGGACGGCCGTGGCGGCGAGCAGCCAGCCGATCCGCTTCTGATGGTTCGTCAGCTCTCGGGCGGGAGTGGGCCGGTGCGGCTCGATGGTGCGCATCCGCACAGCCCATCACACGGGTCGGTGGCGGGTGCGGCCGGGTGCGGCCCTACGGTGGGGGGCATGCGGACCATCGAGTTGACCTGTGCCCCCGCGCTGGACGGGGCGGTGCGGACGGTGTGGCGGCGGTTGGCCGACGGCGGGGTGGACTCGCTGGCGGACAATCCGCATCCGGCGCACCGTCCGCACCTGACGCTGGCGGCGTGCGGGTCGATCGCCCCGGAGCGGCTCGCGGAGCTGGGTGAACTGCTGGCCGGGGCGCTGCCGTTGGAGGTGCGGTTCAGCGGGCTGCTGTCCTTCGCGGCGCGCAGTCGGCGGCGGGTGCTGTCCTGGGGCGTGGTGCCGGGTCTGGCGCTGGTGGAGCTGCACCGCGAGGTGTGGCGGCTGCTTTCGGACGCGCCGGATCCCCATCCGCTGTACCTGCCGGGCCGTTGGATGCCGCACCTGGGCCTGACCCGCCGCGTCGAGCCGGACGGCCTCGCGCTGGCGCACGAACTGCTGGGCCGGCACCCGGACTTGACGGGAACCTTCGACGCGGCGCGGACGTTCGACTCGGAGTCCCAGCTGACCGTCCCGCTGCCGTAGGGGCTCCGACGGCCCGGGTGCGGGGGGTCGAAAACGCGCCGCCGCTCCCCCGTCGAACGCCCCGGACTCCCCGGCGTACGCCCCTTGTCCTGGTGAAAGACGCTTCCCTGGGGCGGCCGGGTTTGATTGACTTCCGGTCATGACCTCCCCTGTGTTCGAGACCGTGCCGCCCGACCCGATCGCCTACCTGGATCGGCTGGCCGTCTCGGACTTGGGTCTCGACTACAAGGCGACGATGCTCAGGGCGCTGGGCGCCGAGCGCGGTCACACCGTGGTGGACCTGGGGTGCGGCCCGGCCACCGATCTGGCGGTGCTGGCGGGCCTGGTCGGCGCGGAGGGCACCGTGTACGGGGTGGACCACGACCGGGAGGCGGCGGACGCGGCCACCGATCGGACGGCGCACCTGTTCCAGGTCTCGGTGCGGCTGGCCGACGTGCACGATCTGCCGTTGCCGGACGCGAGTTGCGACCGGGCGCGCACCGACCGGGTGCTGCAGCACGTGGCGGATCCGGCGCTGGCGCTGCGCGAGGCGCGGCGGGTGCTGCGGCCGGGCGGCCTGCTGGTGCTGGGCGAGCCGGACTGGGGCACGCTGACGATCGACCACCCGGAGCCGGCGCTGACCGCCGCCTACACCCGGTACGTCACCGACCACGCGGTGCGCAACGCCCGGATCGGCAGCCAGCTGCCGCGACTGGCCGCCGAGGCCGGGTTCGAGGTGGTGGACGTGCATCCGCTGACGCCGGTCTTCCGCGAGGTGGCGGCCGCCGACCGGGTGCTCGGCCTGCAGCGGGTCACCCGCCGGGCCGTGGCGGCCGGCTACCTCTCGGCGGCCGAGTCCGAGCGCTGGCTCGACCACCTGGCCACCGGCCCGTTCCTGGCGACCGTCACCTTCCACGTGGTCACGGCCCGGGCGTAGCGCCGTCTCAGGCGCGGCCGAGGGCGCGGTCCACGGTGATCTCGATGACCACCCGCTCGGGGTTCTCGCGCGGCTGCCGGTAGCGCTCGGCGTAGCGGCGTTCGGCGTCGGCGACCGATTCGGCGTCCTGGCGGATCACGGCGCGGCCTTCCAGGGTGGCCCAACGGGCCCGGTCGACCTGGCAGATGGCGACCCGCTGTCCGTCCTCGCCGGCGGCCAGCACGTTGCGGACCTTGCGGCTCTCGCGGCTGCTGATCACCCGGGCGATCCCGGCCTCGGGGTCGAAGGTCGCGCCGACCGGGACGACGTGCGGGCTGCCGTCGGGGCGCAGCGTGGTGAGGGTGCACAGCTGGTACTCGCGCCAGAAGGCGAGGTAGGCCGGGTCGAGGTTGCGGATGTCGTGTGCCATGTCGGCATGGTACGGCGGGCTGCCGGGCGGTTCGGGGGTGGACCCGCCCGGTGGGGTGCGCGGCCGGGCGGGTAGCGTCACCGCTGGTGGGGGCGGTCCCCGCCGGGTGTGGCGCGGTGTCGGAGGGAGTCCGGGGTGTCGGCGGTGGGGGTCTGGGAGGGCGGTCAACTTTCGCTTTCGGCGCGGGAGTTCGCGGTGGACGGGTTCGCCGCCGGGGTGCCTGCCGGGTCGGCGGAGGAGGGTCCGAAGCGGCGCGGGAAGGCGCTGCGGGAGCGGGTGCCGTTGGAGTCGCACGCGGGGCTGGTGCGTGCGGCGGCGCGGCCGGGGGTGGCGGAGGCGGTGGAGTCGGCGAACGCGGGCCGGCTGCCGGAGCTGGTGCCGCTGCGGGTGGGGCGGATGGCGGCCTCGCCTTTCGCGTTCCTGCGCGGTTCGGCCGGTCTGATGGCCCACGATCTGGCGACCACGCCGGTGAGCGGCGTGGTGGCGCAGCTGTGCGGGGATGCGCACGCGGCCAACTTCGGTCTGTACGGGGACGCCAGGGGCCGGCTGGCGCTGGACCTGAACGACTTCGACGAGACGGTCGCCGGGCCGTGGGAGTGGGATCTGAAGCGGCTGGTGGCGAGCCTGGTGCTGGCGGGCCGGCAGCTGGGCGCGGACGAACTCGCCTGCCGTCAGGCGGCGTTCGACGCGGCGGCGACGTACCGGCGGACGGTGCGGCGGCTGGCGAAGCTGCCGGCGCTGGACGCGTGGAACGCCTGGGACGCCATCGCGGAGCACCAGTTGGTGGAGTTCGCGGGTGCGCACGAGCTGAGCGAGGTGCTGGCGGCGGTGTCGGCGAAGGCGCTGCGCAACACCGGCGCGAAGTTCGCGTCCCGCTCCACCGTCCGTACCGACGACGGGGGTTGGCGGTTCGCGCCCGCGCCGCCGATCCTGAGCGGGGTGACGGATCGTCAGGCCTTCGATGTGGCAGGCTCGTTGGCCTCGTACCGGCAGACGGTGCCGGTGGAGCTGCATCCGCTGCTGGCCCGGTTCCGGGTGCGGGACGTGGCGTTCCGGGTGGTGGGCACGGGCAGTGTCGGCACCC
This sequence comes from Kitasatospora sp. NPDC004531, assembly GCF_053602195.1. NCBI lineage: Bacteria > Bacillati > Actinomycetota > Actinomycetes > Kitasatosporales > Streptomycetaceae > Kitasatospora > Kitasatospora sp. NPDC004531. Next base: position 4,731 of record NZ_JBSGDD010000148.1, read on the forward strand.
GTTCGTACGTGGTGCTGCTGACCGACCGCCGGGAGGAGCCGCTGGTGCTGCAGGTGAAGGAGGCCCGGCCGTCGGTGCTGCTGCCGCACCTGGTGCGGGCCGGGTTCCCGGTGCCGGCGGAGGGCGGGCACGAGGGGCGCCGGGTGGTGCTCGGGCAGAAGCGCATGCAGGTGGTGTCGGATCCGCTGATGGGTTGGACCACGGTCGAGGGACTCCCGTACCAGGTGCGGCAGTTCCGCAACCGCAAGGGCAGCGTCGACCCGGCGGCCCTCACTCCCTCGCAGCTCGACGACTACGGCCGCCTCACCGGCGCGCTGCTCGCCCGGGCGCACGCCCACACCGCCGACGCGGCGCTGCTGGCCGGCTACTGCGGGAAGGACGAGCGGCTGGAGGAGGCGCTGGCGGCCTTCGCCGTCGCCTACGCGGACCGGTCCGAGGCCGACCACGCGGCGCTGCTGACGGCGATCCGCACCGGCCGCCTGCCGTCCGAGCCCGCTGCCTGACGGCGGATCCGCGTCCCGGGGCGCCCGGGATTCGCGTGCCGGGCGCCCGGATTCGGGCGCCCGGTGCGGGGCGGGGCACAATGGGGGCATGCGGGTACGAACGGTGCGGGTCGAGGAACTGTCGGTGCTTCAGGAGATCGAGCGGGCCGCCGGCCGCTGGTTCCACGAGGTGGGGATGCCGGAGATCGCGGAGGACGAGCCGCTGCCGGTCGAGGAGTTGGCGCGGTACGCCGAGGCCGGCCTGGCGTGGGTGGCGGTGGACGGGGCGGACCGCCCGGTGGCGTACCTGATCGCGGAGCGGGTGGACGACGCGCTGCACGTGGAGCAGGTGTCGGTGCATCCGGATGCGGCGCGCCGGGGCGTCGGGCGGGAGCTGCTGGAGCACGCGGCGCGGGTGGCGGCGGAACTGGGCCTGCCCGCGGTGACGTTGACGACGTTCGCCGAGGTGCCGTGGAACGCGCCGTACTACGAGCGCTGCGGGTTCCGGCCGGTACCGGCGGAGCAGTGGGGCCCGGGGTTGCGGGAGGTGCGGGCGCACGAGGCGGCGCTCGGTCTGGACCGCTGGCCGCGGCTGGCGATGCGCCGTACGCTCTGACCGACCCGGCGGTCGACCCGGCTTCCGGTGGTTTTGGGACTGCCCCGAGGCGGCGGGGCCGATGGACGCGGGAGGGACTGATCATGGTCACTGGCGGATCGGCACGGCTGCCGGCGGGCACCACGGGTGGGGCTTCGCCGGAGCCTTGGGCGGAGGCCGACGGATTCCCGCCGGGCCGGGCCGTCGTGGCGTGTTCGCCGGGTGAGGACGTCCGGTGGCCGGGCGTCCCGCGGCCGCACGAGCCGTTCGACGCCGGTCGGCGGCCGGATTCGGTCATGCCGTGGCCGTACGCCGGCTGCTGCCGGCCGGCGGAGGCGGCACCGGACGCGGAGGGCTGGGACTGCCCGCAGGGGCGGCTGCCCGCCTGCTGATCCCGGGCCGGTCGGGTGGAAAACCGCTGGCCGGACGGCCGATCGGCCCGCCATGATCGTCTTCATGACCGCACACTCCCCGACCCTGCTGCTCGCGCCCCGGATCAACGAGACCGGCCTGCAGCTGCGCACGGCCGCCGGCCGGCGCGGCATGCGGGCGTTCACGGCCTCCTCCTGGCGCGCCCCGCAGGAGCTGATGGACAGTCAGGTCCATCTGTACGGCGGCCCGTTGTTCGCGGACGCGGTCGGCGGGGCGCTCGGGCTGGGCCTGCTGGAGCCCTCGTCCGGCTGGCTGGCCGCGCTGCCGCGTGAACTGACCGGCCGCGCGGTGGAGTTGACCACTCTGGGGGCGGCCCGGGGGCTGGCCGGGCCGGCCTTCGTGAAGGCCCCGGCGGACAAGCTCTTCGCGGCCCGGGTGTACGCCGACGGCGGCGCGCTGCCGGGCCCGGAGCTGCTCGACGCGGACGTGCCGGTGCTGGTCAGCGAGGTGGTGCGGTTCGCCGTCGAGTACCGGCTGTTCGTGCTGGACGGCGCCGTCCGGGCCGCCTCCCGGTACGCCCGTGACGGCGAACTGTCCGTCGGCGCACCGGAGTCGGACGGGCCGGAGCTGGCGGCGTTCGCCGCCGAGGTGCTGGCGGCCTCGGCGCAGTGCGCGCCGCTGCCGAGCGCGGCGGTGGTCGATGTCGGCCGCACGCCGGGCGGTTGGGCGGTGGTGGAGGCCAACGCGGCCTGGGCGAGCGGCGGTTACGCGTGCGACCCGGACGCGGTGCTGGACGTGGTGCTGCGGGCGGCCGGCCCGCTGCACCGACTCCCGCCCTCCGACCGGCCGTTCCTGCGCGAGCTGCCGCAGGTCGAGGGCTGAGGGCTCAAGACCGTGGGCTCGGGGCCGGGGCCGAGGGCTCGGGGCCGGGCGCGAATCGGGGTGCGCCGGGCGGCGGCGGTGCGGGAGGATGATCGTCATGAGCTCCTCCCACCTCACCCACATCTCCGCGCCGCCGGGCGTCGCCCCCGCCGCCCACTACACCCACGTGGTGACCGGCACCGGCCGGCTGGTCCAGGTCTCCGGGCAGGTCGCCCTCGACGAGCACGGCGAGGTGGTCGGCGTCGGCGATCCGGTCGCGCAGGCCCGCCAGGTGTTCGCCAACCTCGTCCGCTGCCTGGCGGCGGCCGGTGCGGGCTTCGCGGACGTGGTGAAGCTGACGATCTTCGTCACCGACATCGGGTACCTCCCGGCAGTCCGCGAGGCCCGCGAGGCGCACCTCGACCCCGCGCGGCTGCCCGCGAGTTCGGCGGTGCAGGTGGTGGCGCTGGTCCGGCCGGAGCTGCTGATCGAGATCGAGGCGCTGGCCCTCGTCCCCGCCTGACGGCCGCCCCGCACTCGAACGGATTTCCGCTCCCTGTCCACCCGTTGGGATTCCACGGGTGGCTGATTTCCGTCCTGCTGCGGGACGGGTGCGCCGCATACGGTCGGGAGTGGCTGCCGGGTGGCAGCCCGCAATCTCTCGCCAGGAGGACGGAATTGACCGCCGCCGCGCACCCCGAGGCGTCCGCCGCACAACCGCTGGTGCCCCTGCACTGCCTGCTGCGCGCCGAACCCGGCCCGCCGAGGCTCGCCGCGCTGCCGACCGGCACCCCGGTGTGGGTGCTGACCCGGCACGCGGACGTCCGGCAGGCGCTGGCGCACCCCGGCTTCGGCCGGGCCGCGCTGTACGCGCCGGACGCCCCGCCGCTGACCCTGACGCCGAACATCCTGGACGACCCGGCGTCCATGCTGAACAGTGACGGCCCCGACCACCAGCTGATCCGCCGCACCGTCCAGCGTGCCTTCACGCCCCGCGCCATCGAGCGCTGGCGTCCCTGGGTGGACGGCGTGGTCCGGGAGTTGGTGGACGAGCTGGTCGCCTCGGGCTCGCCCGCCGACGTGGTCGCGGCGCTCACCAAGCCGCTGCCGGTGCGGGTGATCAGCCGGCTGATGAAGCTGGAGAACCTGGACACCGACCGGCTCGGCCACTGGAGCGACCACGCGCTGTCCACCACCGCGTACACGGCGGAGGAGATCCGCACCGCCATCGGCGAGTTCAGCGAGTTCGGGTACAAGCTGGTGGTCGAGCGCCGCGCCAACCCCGGTGACGACCTGGTGAGTTCGCTCGTCCAGGCCGCCGACCAGACCGGCGGGGTCAGCGAGGCCCAGCTGACCTCGCTCACCATCGGCCTGGTGATCGCCGGCCACGAGACCACCATGACCAGCTTCGGCAACGCCCTGGTCTACCTGCTCGACCCGGCCGGCCAGGCCCCCGCCGGCGCGTGGCGGCGGATCGGCGAGGACCTGTCGGCGGCCACCGCCGCCACCGAGCAGATCCTGCGCACCGTCCCGCTCGGCGACATCCGGGAGGCGCCCGGGCAGCTGCGCCGCGCCGTCACGGACGTCGAGATCGGCGGGGTGACCATCCCCGAGGGCGCGATCATCGCCTGCGACAGCACCGCCGCCAACCTCGACCCCGACGTCTACCCGCCGGGCCCCGCCGACCTGTTCGCGCCGCTCGGCACCCCGTCGCTGACCTTCGGCGCCGGACCGCACCACTGCCTCGGCGCGTGGCTGGCCCGGATGGAGCTCGAACTCGGCCTGCACCACCTGGCCCGCGTCCTGCCCGAGCTGCGCCTGGCCGCGCCCGTCGAGGACATCGCCTGGCGCACCGGCCTGCTCACCCGCAGCCCGCTCGGCCTGGAGGTGGCCTGGTGAGCGCCGAGCCCGTCGCCGTGACGGTCGACCAGGCCCGCTGCATCGGCAGCGGTCTGTGCGCCCGCACCGCCCCCGACGCCCTCACGCTGGCCGCCAACGGCCGGGCCACGCCCGTCCGGCCGACGGCGGCACCGTCCGAGGAGCTCGTCGAGGCCGCCGAGATGTGCCCCGTCGAGGCGATCGCGGTCCGGCACGCCGGGACCGGGGAACTCCTGGCGCCGGTCTGGTAGTTCGCTAGCCCCCCGCCCCGGCCCGGACGAACAGTGGCTCCGGGCCGGGGCGGGGCGGCGGGGCGGTCGATCACGGCCCCCCGCGGGGCGGCAGCCGC
>NZ_JBSGDD010000149.1:0-9228 GCF_053602195.1 Kitasatospora sp. NPDC004531
GCCACCGGACCACGTCCGGTGGCTCCGCCGGGCTCCCGCACGCCCGGCTCCCCGTCCCGGCCGCCTCGCCAGTCCGGTCGGTTCGCGACGACCGGTTTCGGCGACCCCTTGACCCCCGGTCAAGTGCGCCTACTATCTTGCTGGTTGGCGGGCCACCCGACGGGTCGCGAGCAGGCGGCCAACTCGTCGGATCCGCGGGCCATGGGCACCCTCGCCACACGAACGACGCTTCCGCTGCTGCCGGGACAGGTCGGCGATCGGATCGTGGAACGGGTGGTCCAGAGCCCGCCGGATGACGACGGTGTCGTGCCGGGTGGTGGCCACGACGTGGAAGACGCCGGCCTCTTCCGACTCGCTCCGCAGGCCCTTGCCGCAGCCGTATCCGGCGTCCGCGGTCACCCACCGGAAGTTCCCCGCGGGCCTCGGCCCTCACCGCCGCCCGTCGCAGGCGTCCGCCGGCCCGAACTCGTGGGCCTCGGCCAGCCGGACGTTAGCCGGGCGTGAGTCGGCCGCTGCCCGGGGCTCGTCTGCGCAGTGCCGCAACCCTCCCGGCCTGCGGTGCCAGTCGGACGTTGTCCGGGCGAGGACGACGGGCGCACCGAACTGCCGGACCTGATCGCTCGGGCACTCGCCGCGTCCTTCGGGGACGACGCCGTCGCCACCCGCCGGAAGGGCTGAAGCGTCACACCGCCGAATCTCCGGCTCGGGTCGCTAGCACCTGTTCAGGAGCGTCAGGTCGTTCTGCCAGCCGTAGGCGTCCAGGTAGGTTTCGGAAGCGTAGACGCCGCTGTTGCCGCTGTCGTCGTCGGTCCTCAACCAGACGCTGCTGGTGCGGCCGTTCTCCGGCGCGGTGTACTGCTGGCCGTACGTCCAGCAGGAGAAGTAGTGCTTCCCCTTGTACAGCCGGCCGGCGCGCCAGCGGATGTCGGCAGCCGGTGCCCGGTACGTCCACTGGTCGTAGTCCGTGTTCATGGCGACGGGGAAGAGCGGGGCGGACGCGACGGTGGTGGTCTTCGGGACGGTGTCGGTGGGTTCGGCCGCACCCGCGCCGGCCGTCGTGGTGAGGACGAGCGCGGCGGCGGCCACTGTGGTGGCCGCGCACTTCGCGGCGGATGTGATCAGGTTGCGTGACATGGAAACTCTCCCGTTGGCTTCCTGGTGCTGACGCCCGGCCCGGCCGGCTCACCGCAAGTCTTCCGGTGACGCCCCGTCGGCGCGTTGAAGGTTTTTGCTCGATTCCCGCCGCATGCCCCGTGGCGCCGCGGCGGCAGCCAATCGGTGGGCAGCGTCCGCCAGTTGGGGGGTGACGCTCGGCTCCGGCGCAGCCGCAGCGGACCCGAGCGGCGGGCTCGGCGGCCGTGGCGCGGGAGGCTCGACCGGTCCTGGGCGGCAGGTGAGGCGCCCGACTCGCGCTGCGGCAGCGCGCGGTTAGAGTGTGCCGTAGTTCGGACATTCTTCCCGAATCGGTCAGAACGGCGGTCGGCAGACTGGAGCTCGGCTGCAGGCGCCACTGGCCCGCTCCGCGCGAATGAGTGCGCGCCGTACCGCAGTGTCCAGGAGGGACAGATGGCCACGCCGCCCAAGGGCCCGGAAGCCCGTGAACAGATCCTCGCTCTTGCCCAACGCCTGCGCCACGACCCGGACTTCCTGGCCCAGGTCGAGGCCGTGATCAACGGTGGCAAGGAGACGGACAACATCGATCTGAACGCCTTCACCTTGCTGTTCACCCGCGACGACGTGGTCGAGGCACTGCAGAGCATCCGCCACTCGGCACGGGCCGAGCACCTGGACGGCAAGGACCTCGTCGCGCTGATGCCGCGGTCGGAGGACGCGCTGTCCAACGGTGTCGCCGCCGCGATCGTCGCTGCTGCCGCCGCCACCGCAGCCGCCGCGGCCGTGTGACAGCGAAATGGACATGTCGTGACCACGGTCGACGCGGTGATGCTGGCAGGTACGGCGCATCGGGCCGCGAAGCAGTACCGCCACGGCACACACCGTGCCGTCGCCCCGGAGGAGACCCTTGAGCGGATCCGGCCGTTCTACGCCCGGGTCGGTCTGACGCGGCTTGCCAACATCACGCACCTCGACCGGATCGGCATCCCGGTGACGCTGGGGATCCGGCCCAACAGCCCGACGATGTCCAACTCTTCGGGCAAAGGGTTCTCGCTGTCGGCGGCGAAGGCATCGGCGGCGATGGAGGCCATCGAGATCTGGCACGCCGAGAACATCGCCCTGACCGACATCGTCGCCTCGTACGACCAGATCGCCGCCGACCACCGGTCCATTCCTCGGGACCGGCTCGCGTTGACCCGCAACTCGCTGTTCAACACGTCCTGGCCCTACCGGTGGCTGACGGCCTGGGACCTCGTGGCTCAGGCGCCCGTGCCGGTCCCGGCAGGCGCTGTGCACATGGCGGGCCGCAGAGCACTGCATCAACTCGGCTCCTTCCAGCTCAGCTCCAACGGGCTGGCCTCCGGCAACCATCTGCTGGAGGCCGTCGCCGCTGCCGTGTACGAGGTCGTCGAACGTGATGCGGTCACCTGCCACCGAATGGCCTGGGCCGGTTTCGGAACGCCGCCACCACGGGTGCGCCTGGACACGATCGCCGACCCGCTCGTGCGCGATCTGCTGGACCGCCTTCGCGCCGCCGACGTCGTGCCGCTGCTGTTCGACTGCACCGTGGACACCGACGTACCCGTGTTCCTCGCGCTCATCTACGACAAGGTCAACCGCCAGGTCGGCGTCTACCGCGGGCAGGGCGCTCACCTCGATCCCGCCATCGCGATGATCCGCGCGTTGACCGAGGCCGCACAGTCGCGCGCCGTCTACATCGCCGGCTCCCGCGACGACGTCTTCCGCGACACCTTCGCCCGGCTCAAGCGCCAGGACGACGAGTCGATGATCGCCCGCCTGACGGGAGTGCCCGAGACCGTCGATGCCACGGCCGTTCCCGACCGATCCACGCCCACCTTCGAAGGCGACATCCAGCTCATCATCCGGAGTCTCGACCGGCTGGGCCTCGACCAGGTGCTCGTCCTGGACCTCAGCCGGGACGAGTTCCCGATCAGCGTCGTCAAAGTGATCGTTCCGGGCCTCGAAGGCTACATGCTCGGCAATTACGTCCCCGGGCCGCGTGCTCTGAACTTCATGGCACAGCAGGCCCAGCGCGCCGCGACGACGGAGGGCACATGCGAATTGCGGTATTTCTAGGCCCTTCCCTTCCGGTCGGCGAAGCCCGGCAGATTCTCGACGCCGAATACCTCCCGCCGGCACGCCAGGCGGACATCGCCACCCTCGCCGCCCGGGACGACAAGCCGGATGTCATTCTGCTGATCGACGGTGTCTTCATGCAGTCGCTGTCGGTGTGGCACAACGAAATCCTCTACGCCCTTCAACGCGGAGTGCGCGTCTACGGCGCCAGCAGTATGGGCGCGCTGCGCGCAGCGGAAACCTCCGCGTTCGGAATGGTGGGCATCGGCGAGATCTACCGGATGTACGCCGACGGAATCTTGGAGGACGATGACGAAGTCGCCCTGACATACGCCTACGACGAGCCGGAAATCGGATACATTGCCACCTCGGTGCCGATGGTCAACATCCGGGCGACCCTCGACGAGGCAACCCGTTCCGGCCGCTTGGACTCTGCCACCGCCTCGAAAGCGGCCGCCATCGCCAAGTCGATCTACTTCACGGAACGCACGGTCCCGGCCGTGCTGCGTCGGGCGGCCGAGAACGGCCTGCCGAGCGCCGGCGTCGACAGCCTGCGCGACGTCTTCCGCGACCACTACGTCGACCTCAAACGGCTCGACGCCGTCACCGCCCTGCACTCCCTGGCAGCGCTGCCCGACAGCTCACCGGCCCCGAAGCCCGAGTTCACGTTCGAACCCAGCTACGTCTTCGAGACTCTGTACAACCGCGACCGGGACGTGCGGCACCTGGACACCGACCTCCCGCTGGCCGCCGTCCCCAACTACATTGCGCTGCATCACCCCAGCTTCGACGAGCTCAATGCCAACGCGTTCAACCGCGTCATGGCACTCGTGCTCGGGGCACTCGTCGGCGTCGTGCCCACGGAATTGGAGATCGACGAGGAGAGCGAACGGTTCCGTCGTCGTCACCGGCTCACCGACGACGCTGCGCTGGCCGATTGGCGTGCCGTCAACGACGTCAATGCCGACGAGTTCCGGATGCTGATGCGGGAGGCGGCCACCTGCCGCAAACTGCACCGGTGGTGGATGAGCAGCCGATTCCTGGACCGGAACACCCGGATTGTCCTGGACCACATGCGGCTCAATGGCAGCTATCGCGAATGGGCGGAACGTGCGGCGGACCAGGAGGCGACCGTTCGACGCCACTTTCCCGAGTTCCCCGATTCCGCGACCGACCGGCCGCCCCTCGAAGAGCTGGTTTCCGAACAGCTCAATTACACGGACTGGGCGGCACATGTCGACCTTGTTTCCTGGTGCGAGGACTTCGGGTTCCACACGGCCGAGGATCTCCATCTCGAACTGCTGCGCTCCCACCTCTACCGCCGGGTGCAGACCCGCGTGGAGGCGGCCCTGATCGGGCTGTCGAATGCGGGCGCCCGGAATGCGCCGTAGTCGGAATGCCGAGTGCGGAGCCGCCTGGCAACCGCCCTCCGGGGGGCGCCCGTCGGTGGTCGGGGTCGGGCGCCCCCTGCGGGCGGCGGGTCAGTAGAGGCCTTCGGGGGACGAGCTGGCGATCTGGAGGGGGCGGACGTTGGCGACGCCGTCGGTGGGCCAGTGGGCGGTGGGGTGACGGAGGGCCTGGTCGCGTTCCAGGATGTTGGGGAGGAAGAGGTCCTCGTGCAGGACGGTGAGCCGGACCTGGCCGACCGTGCCGGGGGCGACCTGGATCGAGGGGTCGCCCTTGTCGACCACCGCCATGGTGACCTGCGGGTAGTTCGGGACGTAGCTGATCAGTTCGCCGTCCCGCTCGACGTCCAGGCAGGCCGCGTTGCCGAAGGTGTTGCCGTAGGTCAGTCCGCAGATCCCGCCCTGCAGGGCAGCGGTGAAAGTCCGGTACATGTCGGCGCTGATCTGGGTGCCGCTGAGGCGGACGCCGTCGAGGGCGGCGACCAGGTCGGGCCGCCGCTGGCGGAGGGCCTGGAAGAGGGCGGGAGTGGTGTTGACGTAGTGGACCCGGCCCGGCGCGAGGACGTCGGCGATCTGCTCCAGCAGGTGGGTGGTGTAGTCGCCGACCTCGGCCAGGCGTCCCGCCCGGATCAGGCGTTTCACCCAGCGGGGGTCCATGTCCACGGCGTACACCTGGCCGGCGTGGAGTTCGGAGACCTCGTGGACGCCGTTGCCGATCAGGTGCGGTCCGGTGGGGGTGGCCTGCAGCCAGATGCGGCCCGGTGCGAAGCCCTCCCGGACGAAGGACCAGCGGCGCCAGAGCGCCCGGTGCCGCAGCATGTCGGGGGTGTAGAACGCCCGGCAGGGGCTGCCGGTGGTGCCCCCGGAGTCCCAGACCCGGCCGACGAGCGGCCTGGGCACCGCCAGCGGGACGAGGTCCGCGGGGTCCTGGGTGCGCAGCCGGTCGAGCGGGAACGGGCCGAAGGCCACGAGCTGGTCGTAGCGGGTGATGTCGCGCGGGTCGAAGTCCAGCCGGGGGGCCTGCGCGAGCCAGTAGGGGCTTCCGGAGACCGGGTCGAAGTGCCGCCGGAGCACGGTGCGGGTCCACGCGTCGAGGTCGGTGTCCAGCCAGCGCGCGATCTGGTCGTCCGCGTCCGGGTCGGTGCCGGTGGCGAGGGCGGCGGTCACGACAGGGCCGGGGTGCCGGTGAGGTCGATGCCGAGCTCGTAGGCGGTGGTCAGGGCCTGCTCGACGTGCTCGGGCCGCTCGATGTGCACCACCGGGAAGGGGAACGCCAGCATGCCCTCGGGGATCGAGGGGCCCATCACCAGCCCGAGCTGTACGCCCTGCTCCTTCATCCCGGTGTAGACGTCGACCAGGCTGATCGGGTCCGTGGAGTTGCGCTGGAAGAGGTCCCTGACGTCGGCGGCGGTGCGCAGGACCTTGGGCTCCAGGCAGGACAGCAGCGGGAGTTCGGGGTCGCGGAAGGGGATCGCGTCGATCCGCGGGGCCATGAAGTCGCGGTAGGGCCGACGCAGCGGGGTGTGGACGGCGATGGTGCGGCCGGGGAGCGGGACGACCGTTCCGGGCGGGGCCTCGGCGGCGAGCGCGCCGAGCGCTTCGGCGTGGCCGGCGAGCATCATGATGCGCCGGGTGCCGTCGACGGTGGGGCCGAAGTCGCCCGCCAGGTAGACGCCGGGGACGTTCTCGCCGGGGTGGGCGGGGGCGTCGTCGGCAAGGGAGCCGAAGGCGATGGCTATGCCCTGCTGCGGGTCGTCGGCGGGCGGTTCGGGGGTGTCGCGGGAGCCGGCCAGCATCTCGAACAGTTCGCGCCGTCCCAGCGCTCCGGCGAGGCAGCTGGCGGTCATCGCGCCGAGGCTGAGGCCGCCGATGGCCGCGGGGCGCAGGTTGAACGAGGCGAGCACGTCGTGGACGCCGATCGCGAGGGCGGCTTCGCGGACGGTGCCGACGCTCTGGCGTTCCTCCTGGGCGGTCGGGAGGTCCTCCTCCAGGATCTGTCCGACCGTCAGCCCGGTCCACGCGGAGACTTGTTCGTACCAGCCCTGGACGACCTCGTAGGTCCGGTAGAGCTCCAGGCCGTGCGGCTCGGTCCCGACGCCGCCGCCGAACAGGTACCCCAGACTCATGACAGCTCCTGTGAATTGGTGTGAAAGGAGGGAACAGTGGTGCGGCTGGGGCGTGGTGCAGCAGAAGTGAACCCCACCGCACAACCCCACCGCACAATGCCACGGAATCCGGCGTCCGGGGGACGCTCGGCAACGTGTCTCGTGATGCGCTATCGAGACGATATCCGGATCTGGGAAAATATCCGGCCGCACGGCGGCGGGCGGTATTCACCGCCTTCCGAAAGGGTTTTTCGGGACCGTGCTCCGCGGGATTCCCACGGCGAACGGCGCACCGCCTCCCGGCCAGGATTCGAGGAATTCCGGGAGAACGCGAGGTGGCCCGATCCCGACGCCGGGCACTCCGCGGGAGTGCGCCCGGGAAGCCGGCCGCGCTTTCAGGCGCGCAGCGCGCCGGTGAGGTGGTCGCGGAGCAGGCCGGTCACCTCGTCCGCCCGGTCGGTGAGGTAGAAGTGCCCGCCGGGGAAGACCTTGAGGTCGAACGCGGCCGTCGTGCGGTCGCGCCAGCGGGCGGCCTCGGGGACGGGCGCCCACTGGTCCTGGTCGCCCACCAGGGCGGTGACCGGGCAGGTGACCGCGGCGTCGCGGTCGGCGCGGTAGGCCGCCACCGCGCGGTAGTCGCCGCGCAGCGCGGGCAGCACCATGCCCAGCAGTTCCTCGTCCTCCAGGAGGCGGGCGTCGGTGCCGCTCATGGCCTTGAGCTCGGCCACGATGCCCTCGTCGTCGACCGGGTGGGAGGCGTCGGGGCGGTCCGCGGACGGGCCCTTGCGGCCGGAGAGGAAGAGGTGGTCGATCCGGCCGCCCGCGCGCTCGATCCGCCGGGCCGTCTCGAAGGCGACCAGCGCGCCCATGCTGTGCCCGAAGAAGGTCAGGGGGAGGTCGTCCCAGCGGCGCAGCGCTTCGGACACCTCGTCGGCGACGCGGTGCAGGTCGTGGATGCCGGCCTCCTCCCTGCGGTCCTGCCGGCCGGGGTACTGCACGGCCAGGACGTCGACCGGGCCGTGCAGGGCGGCGGAGACCGGGAAGTAGAAGCTCGCCGAGCCGCCCGCGTGCGGGAAGCAGACCAGTCGGCGCACGGCCGTCGGCGAGGGATGGAAGCGACGGCACCACCGGTCGCTGTCCAGAGAGAGGGAGGTCATGTCGGCCTTTCATTCTCTTCTCGGAATCCGCGCAGTGCCGACGGGCGGGGTGTGGTGATCGGGCGGGAAATCCTTCGCACCGGCGGGCCGTCTCGTGCGCGCTTGTACAGGGAGCTTCGATCGACGGTGATCGGACACTCACGGGCACCGCATATGACAGCCTGCCATACCGCTCGGAATGTCAGCAAGTACCCACCGGAGCGCATCGATCCGCTCATGGGCGGGTGCAATTCCGGCCATCTTCTTCCGGGATTGGCGAGGACGTCGCGATCCGGGGCAATCGCGTGGGATTTACTGGATGCGACTCGGCGGCACCGGTCCGGCAGGACCGCGTACCGCCGATGCGGCGGGGGTGATCGGGGGCGGTCGGCCCCTGCCGCGGGGGGCGATGGGCGGGCCGTGCCGGCCGCCGTGACGACGTCGCGCAGCGCCGGCTCGCCGGCCCGGCACGAGCGCAGGACCCGTACTCCAGGAACACCCCTGTACAGACCCGACAGGACCGCGTTGACGCGTACACGGTCCCCCAAGAGGCTGGCGGCAGTCGTGCCCGCCGGCCGCGTGACGAAGAGGACTCCCGCCTTGAACTTCCTGCTGCTGGGCCCGCTCTCGATCCGGTTGAACGCGTGTGAGGTGCACGTGTCCGCGCCGAGGCAACGCGTGGTCATGGCAGCGCTCCTGTTCAATGCCAACCGGGTGATCTCGGTCGACCGGATCGCCGAGTACGTCTGGGACGGCGCCCCGCCGCCGAGCGCCGCCGCGACCATCCGCACCTACGTGATGCGCCTGCGGCAGTCGCTGGGCGAGATCGCCTCCGCCCGGATCCTCACCCGGGCGCCGGGCTACCTCCTCGAACTCGGCGAGCACGAGAGCGATCTGGGGCAGTTCACGGCCCACCGCCGGCGCGCGGCGGAGCTGGCCGAGCGCGGCGACCTGGAGGGCTCCTCCGCCGCGCTGGCCGACGCGCTCGCGCTGTGGCGCGAGGAGCCGCTGGCGGACATCCCGTCGCAGACGCTGCGCGACGTGGAGGGCCGCTACCTCCAGGAGCTCCGCCTGCAGACCATGGAGCTGCGCTTCGACACCGAGTTGGCGCTGCAGCGGCACGCCGAGGTCGTGCCGGAGCTGGTGCGGCTGGTGCGCGAGCACCCCATGCGGGAGGCCCTGGTGGGCAAGCTGATGCTGGCGCTGTTCCGCTCGGGACGGCAGTCGGAGGCCCTGGACCTCTACCGGCGCACCCGGGTGCTGCTGGTCGAGCCCACCGCGAAGGGGTGTGAAGCAGATGGGGGCGGGCACACCGCTGCGCAGGGCAGGGGGGCCGGCGCCGGCCTTGGCGCAGCGCAGCATCTCCTGGGC
>NZ_JBSGDD010000150.1:0-9127 GCF_053602195.1 Kitasatospora sp. NPDC004531
CCCGCACCGTCCGGGGACGGTGCGGGGCCTGCGGACCAAACCGGGATGCCTTACAGGCCGAGCTCGACCTCGAACTCGCCGGCCTCCAGGATCTCCTTGACCGCGACCAGGTAGCGGGCGGCGTCCGCGCCGTCCACCAGGCGGTGGTCGTAGGAGAGCGACAGGTAGGTCATGTCGCGGATGCCGATCGCGGTGCCGCCGTCGGCCTCGATCACCACGGGGCGCTTCACGGTCGCGCCGATGCCCAGGATGGCGGCCTGGTTCGGCGGAACGATGACGGTGTCGAACAGCGCACCGCGCGAACCGGTGTTGGAGATGGTGAAGGTCGCGCCGGACAGCTCGTCCGGGGTGATCTTGCTGTCGCGGACCTTCGACGCCAGCTCCGCGGTCTTCTTCGAGATGCCGGCGATGTTCAGGTCGCCCGCACCCTTGATGACCGGGGTCATCAGACCCTTCTCGGAGTCCACCGCGATACCGATGTTCTCGGTGTCGAAGTAGGTGATGGTGCCCTCGGCCTCGTTGATCCGGGCGTTGACGACCGCGTGGGCCTTCAGCGCCTGGGCGGCGGCCTTCACGAAGAACGGCATCGGGGACAGCTTCACGCCCTCGCGGGCCAGGAAGGAGTCCTTCGCCTTCGCGCGCAGCGACATGATCCGGGTGACGTCCACCTCGACCACGCTGGTCAGCTGCGCCTGCTCGTGCAGGGCCTTCATCATGTTGTCGCCGATGACCTTGCGCATACGGGTCATCTTGACGGTCTGGCCACGCAGCGCGGACGGCGCGGCGGCGGCCTTCGCCGGGGCGGCGGCAGCGGGGGCGGCGGCCGGAGCCGGCGCGGCCTTCGCGGCCTCGGCGGCGGCGATCACGTCCTGCTTGCGGATGCGGCCGCCGACACCGGTACCGGCGACGGAGGACAGCGCGACACCGTGCTCGGCGGCGAGCTTGCGCACCAGCGGGGTGACGTAGGCGTCACCGGCGTCCGCGGCCGGAGCGGCGGCGGCCGGAGCGGCAGCGACCGGAGCCGGGGCGGCGGGGGCGGCCGGCGCGGCCGGAGCCGGAGCGGCGACCGGGGCGGCGGGCGCGACCGGCGCGGGGGCCGGGGCCGGAGCAGCCGGGGCGGCCGGAGCCGGAGCGGCGGCAACCGGAGCCGGAGCAGCCGGAGCGGTCGGGGCGGCCGGAGCGGCAGCCGGGGCCGGGGCGGCGGCGACCGCGCCCGCGGCGCCGATCAGCGCCAGCTGGGCGCCGACCTCGGCGGTCTCGTCCTCGCCGACCAGGATCTTCACCAGGGTGCCCGCCACGGGGGAGGGGATCTCGGTGTCGACCTTGTCGGTGGAGACCTCCAGCAGCGGCTCGTCGACCTCGACGGTGTCGCCCTCGGCCTTCAGCCAGCGGGTGACGGTGCCCTCGGTGACCGACTCGCCCAGCGCGGGCAGCACCACCGGGGTGGCGTCGGCGGCCGGCGCGGCAGCCGCGGGGGCCTCCGCCACCGGAGCGGCCGGGGCAGCCGGAGCGGCCGGGGCCTCAACGGCGGCCGGAGCGGCCGGAGCCTCGGCGACCGGGGCCGGAGCGGCCTCGGCGGCGGGGGCCGGGGCGGCAGCCGGGGCGCCGGAGCCGTCGTCGATGACCGCCAGCTCGGCGCCCACCTCGACGGTCTCGTCCTCGCCGACCTTGATCGAGGCCAGGATGCCGGAGGCCGGCGCCGGGATCTCGGTGTCGACCTTGTCGGTGGAGACCTCGAGCAGGGGCTCGTC
The DNA here is from genome assembly GCF_053602195.1 of Kitasatospora sp. NPDC004531. Taxonomy (NCBI): domain Bacteria; kingdom Bacillati; phylum Actinomycetota; class Actinomycetes; order Kitasatosporales; family Streptomycetaceae; genus Kitasatospora; species Kitasatospora sp. NPDC004531. Next base: position 1,752 of record NZ_JBSGDD010000150.1, read on the forward strand.
CATCTCCACGCGCTCACCCTCGGCCTTCAGCCAGCGGGTGACGGTGCCTTCGGTCACGCTCTCGCCCAGCGCGGGCAGTGTTACTGAGACCGCCATGGTTCCAGCGACTCCTATCAAGTCTTGCGTTCAGGAATGAAGGGGGACGGGGGCGCGATCAGTCGTGCGCGTGCAGCGGCTTGCCGGCCAGCGCGAGGTGGGCCTCGCCGAGGGCCTCGGACTGGCTCGGGTGCGCGTGGATCAGCTGCGCGACCTCGGCGGGCAGGGCCTCCCAGTTGTAGATCAGCTGGGCCTCGCCGACCTGCTCGCCCATGCGGGCGCCGACCATGTGGACACCCACGACGGCGCCGTCCTTGACCTGGACCAGCTTGATCTCGCCGGCGGTCTTGAGGATCTTGCTCTTGCCGTTGCCCGCAAGGTTGTACTTGAGGGTGACGACCTTCTCCTTGCCGTACTGCTCGACGGCCTTGGCCTCGGTCAGGCCGACGGAGGCGACCTCCGGGTTGGAGTACGTCACCCGCGGGATGCCGTCGTAGTCGATCGGGACGACCTTGAGGCCGGCGATCCGCTCGGCGACCAGGATGCCCTCGGCGAAGCCGACGTGGGCCAGCTGCAGGGTCGGGACGAGGTCGCCGACGGCGGAGATGGTCGGCACGTTGGTGCGCAGGTACTCGTCGACCAGGACGTAGCCGCGGTCCATCGCGACGCCCTGCTCCTCGTAGCCCAGGCCGGCCGAGACCGGGCCGCGGCCGATGGCGACGAGCAGCACGTCGGCCTCGATGGACTTGCCGTTCTCGGTGGAGACCCGGACACCGTTCTCGGTGTACTCCACGCCGGAGAAGCGGGACTTCAGCTCGAACTTGATGCCGCGCTTGCGGAACGCGCGCTCCAGCAGCTTGGAGGAGTTCTCGTCCTCCAGCGGCACCAGGTGGGGCAGGCCCTCGACGATGGTGACGTCGACGCCGAAGGACTTCCAGACCGAGGCGAACTCGCAGCCGATGACGCCGCCGCCGAGGATGATCGCGGACTTCGGGATGTAGTCCAGCTTCAGCGCGTGGTCGGAGGAGATGATCCGGTCGCCGTCGATGTCCAGGCCCGGGATCGAACGCGGCACGGAGCCGGTGGCGAGGACGATGTGGCGGCCCTCGATGCGCTGCCCGTTGACGTCCACCGAGGTCTGCGAGGACAGCCGGCCCTCGCCCTGGATGAAGGTGACCTTGCGGGAGGCGACCAGGCCCTGCAGGCCCTTGTACAGGCCGGCGACGACGTCGTCCTTGTACTTGTGGACGCCCTTGATGTCGATGCCCTGGAAGGTGGCCAGGACGCCGAAGTCGGCGGCTTCGCGGGTCTCGTCGGCGACCTCGGCGGCGTGCAGCAGCGCCTTGGTCGGGATGCAGCCGCGGTGCAGGCAGGTGCCGCCCAGCTCACCCTTCTCGATCAGCGCGACGCTCAGGCCCAGCTGAGCGCCACGGAGGGCCGCGGCGTAGCCGCCGCTTCCGCCTCCGAGAATGACTACGTCGAAAACGGTGCTGGCGTCGTTCGCCACGTCACGTCCTCCATGCAAAAGGTGCGGATCGCCGGGCCGGTCGCGGTCCGGTGGGTGAGTGCCCTTGTAAGGGCGCCCAGTCGTGCCGGAAATACATCTTTGCACTTGTTGGCGGCGGGTGGCGTCGGAGGGTGCCCCGGCCGGGCCCCGGTGCGGCCCGCAGAGCGGTGGGGTGACCCGGTCCCGGAGGTATCGTCCCAGCTCACGGCCGGGAAATCGGCATTCGGAGGTACTCCGTTCGGGGGGCTTCGCGATAGCAGTTCCGCCCTGCGGAATCAATTTTCGCCGGAGGCGAACAGCCGGCCGGATCGACACCCCTCGCTACCGGCTGGTAATGCGTGTGGGGCCCGACACCCACAGGTGCCGGGCCCCACACGTCGACGGGTCACTCGCCCGCGGCGATGTCCTCCGCGAAGCGGACCAGGGTGCGCACCGCGCTGGCGGTGCCGCCCTTCGGGGTGTAGCCGGACGGGCTGCCCTCGTTGAACGCCGGGCCCGCGATGTCGAGGTGCGCCCAGTCGATGCCCTCGGCGACGAACTCCTGCAGGAACAGGCCGGCCACCAGGCCGCCGCCCATCCGCTCGCCCATGTTCGCCAGGTCGGCGACGGTCGTCTCGACCATGCCCTTGCGCAGGTCGGCCGGCAGCGGCATCGGCCAGGACGCCTCGCCCACCGCGCCCGCGGTCTCGTGCAGCTTGGTGCGCAGCGCGTCGTCGTTGGCCATCACGCCGAAGGTGCGGGCGCCCAGCGCCATCATCATCGCGCCGGTCAGGGTCGCCACGTCGATGATCACATCGGGCTGCTCCTCGCCGGCCCGGACGATCGCGTCGGCCAGCACCAGGCGGCCCTCGGCGTCGGTGTTCAGCACCTCGACGGTCTTGCCGCCGTACATCCGCAGCACGTCGCCGGGGCGGGTGGCGGTGCCGGACGGCATGTTCTCCGCCAGCGCCAGCCACGCCGTCACGTTGACCTGCAGGCCCAGGCGCTTGGCGGCGACCACGGCGGCGAAGACGGCGGCGGCGCCGGCCATGTCGCACTTCATGGTCTCGTTGTGGCCGGCCGGCTTCAGCGAGATGCCGCCCGAGTCGTAGGTGATGCCCTTGCCGACGAACGCCAGCGAGGCCTTCGCCTTCGGGTGGGTGTAGGCCACCTTCACCAGCCGCGGCGGGTTGGCCGAGCCGGTGCCGACGCCGAGGATGCCGCCGAAGCCGCCCTTGGCCAGCGCCTTCTCGTCCAGCACCTCGACCTTGAGGCCGTGCTCCTTGCCGGCCGCCTGCGCGATCGCGGCGAAGGACTTCGGGTTCAGGTCGTTCGGCGCGGTGTTGACCAGGTCGCGGGCCCGGTTCATCTCCTCGCCGATCGCGGTGGCGCGCTCGACGGCGGCCTTGGCGTCCTTCGAGCCCTTGCGGTCGGTCAGCACGACCAGCTCGGCGACCGGGGCCTTGCCCGCGTCGGCCTTGTAGGAGCCGAACGCGTACGAGCCGAGCAGCGCGCCCAGCGCGACCGCCTCGACGTCCTCGGCGGGCAGCGCCAGGGCGACCTTCTTCGACCCGGCCAGGGTGCGGGCGGCCAGACCGGCGGCCTTCCGCAGCTCCTCGGCGTCGAACGGGCCGTCGACGGCCTCGCCCAGGCCGACGGCCAGCACCAGCGGCGCCTTCAGCCCGGCCGGAGCGGGAAGCTTGACCGCCTCACCCTCGGCACCGGTGGCGCCCAGGGTGGTGAGGACCTCGGCCAGCTTGCCCTCGAACGCCTCGACGACCGCCTCGGCGCCGGACGCCACGACCAGGCCCTTGGGGCCCTTCGCGACACCGATCACCAGGGCATCCGCGCGCAGGCTCGCGGCGGAGGAGGTGCTCACAGACAGTGCAGTCACGACAAATGCGTCCTGTTCTTTCGCGGTCCACAGCCGGTGACGGCTCCGTTGCCGACCGGCAAACCCGGGCAGACTCCGCGGCGAAACGGGGCATGGGGCCAGGGTGCTCACCGCATGGTAGTCCGCATGCTGGGATCTCGCCGCCCCGCCTGTACCAGTGAACGAACCACTGCCCGCCGTGACGGTGCGTGAGTTCCTACCCGGACGGGCGGTCAGATCAGCGCGAGCGCCACCAGCGTCGCCGTCACCGAGGTCTCCACCAGCGCCCCCAGCACGTCCCCCGTCACCCCGCCGAAGCGCCGCACGCACCGCCGCAGCACCCCCGCCGCGACCGCCACCCCGCACAGCACGGCCACCCCGCACTGCCACCGCAGCCCGGCCGCCGCACCCGCCACCACGAACGTCGCCGCCACCGCCGCCACCGGGCTCACGGTGGCCGCCACCATCGCCCCCAGCCCCCCGGGCCGAGCGGCCGGCACCGACCGCAGACACCCCCACGCCAACGCGAGCCGGCCCGCCACGGCCGCGACGGTCGCGGCGAGCGCGCCCCGCCACGGCGAAACCGCGAACTGGCCTGCCAGCACCGCGACTTGACCCAGCATCAACAGGACGAGGGTCAGCACTCCGAACGGCCCGATGTCCGACTGCTTCATGATCCGCAGCGCGTCCTCGGCGGGCTTCCCGCTCCCCAGCCCGTCCGCGACATCGGCCACCCCGTCCAGGTGCAGCCCCCGGGTCACCACCGCCCCGACCCCCACCACCGCGACGGCCCCCAGCAGCGCCCCGCCCCGCCACGCGACCAACGCCCCGACGGCCCCCGCCAGCACCCCCACCACCAGCCCGACCACCGGAGCGACCACCATCGCCACCCCACCCGCAGCCCGGTCCCACCGGTGCACCCGCACCCGAAACACCGTCAACGTCCCGAACGCGAAGCGCAGGCCCGCGCCGGCCGCCTCAATCGCAGACGGATGCGAAACCGAGGGCGCGGAGGGGTGCGAAACCAGGGGCGCTGGGGGTACCCCCAGCGAAGCGAGGGGGCGGAACTGCGCGAGGTCGGGAGACGACGCCGTAGAGCCCCCCGCCGAGAGACTCTCTGCGCGCTCGGCCCTCGGCAGGCCGTTCTCGTCGCTCACCAGCTGTTGCCGTACCAGCCGCTCAGTACCGCCCCAGCAGCTCCGCCGCCGTAGGCAGCTTCGCCGGAGCCCGCGGCGGCAGCCGCTTCGCGGAGGGCACCGCGGCCGGCTCGGCCAGGGTGTCCGTCGCGGCCTGGAGGAGGGGCAGGGCCAGGACGGCGGAGACGCCCTCGCCCATGGTGACGCCGACGTCCTGGAGCGGCGTCAGGGTGAGCCGGTCGTACGCCTTGGCCTGGGCGGGCTCGCCACTGAGCGCGGCGGCCCGCCACCACTCGGGGGCCCGGAAGGCGATCCGCTGGGCGACCAGCGCGCAGGCCGCGGAGACCACGCCGTCCAGGACGACGGGCAGCTTGCGGACGGCGGCCTGCAGCAGGAAACCGGTGATCGCCGCGAAGTCCGCGCCGCCGGTCGCGGCGAGCAGCGCGAGCTGGTCGCCGAGCACGGGCCGGGCCCGGCGCAGCGCGTCGCGGATGGTGGCGCACTTGACCATCCAGACGCGGTCGTCGATGCCGGAGCCGCGGCCGGTGACGGCGGCGGCGTCGGTGCCGCAGAGGGCGCCGATCAGGACGGCGGCGACGGTGGTGGAGCCGACGCCGAGGTCGCCGAGCAGCACCAGGTCGGTGCCGGCGTCGGCCTCCTCGTCGGCGACGGCCATGCCGGCCCGGAAGGCCCGCGCGGCTTCGTCGGCGGTGAGGGCGTTCTCGACGTCGATCCGGCCGGAGCCGCGCCGGACGCGGTGGCGGACGACCTCCTCGGGGAACTCGGCGGGGTCGGCGTCCACCGCGATGTCGACGACGCGGACGTCCGCGCCGTAGCGGCGGGCGAGCGCGCTGACGGGCGCGGTGCCGTCGAGGACGGCGCGGACCCGGTCGGCGGTGCCGCCGCGGGCGTTCAGGGTGGAGATGCCGAGCGAGGCGACGCCGTGGTCGGCGGCGAACAGCAGGACCTTGCTGCTGCTCAGCGGACGGGTCGGCGCCTCGCCCTGCGCGGACGCCAGCCAGGCCGCCAGCTCCTGGAGCCGGCCCAGGCCGCCGCGCGGCACGGCCAACTGCTGCCAGCGCTCCTCGGCGCCGCGCCGCGCACTCTCGTCAGGCCGTTCGACGAGCGAGGAGAAAGTGTCGAGATCCACGGTGGTGTCCATCGCTCGGCAATCTACACGGCCGCCCCTTTGATGGTCAGCACCTGTCCGGCGACCACCAGCAGCACCTGTTCGGAGGCGTCGGCGACGGCCATGTTGAGCCGTCCGAGGGTGTCCCGGAAGCGCCGTCCGGAGGCGGTGGCGGGGACGACTCCCATGCCCACCTCGTTGGAGACGGCGACGACGGTCCGCCGGGTGTCGCCCCAGGCGGCGGCCAGTGCGGCGCAGCGCGCCTCGACGGCCTCCCGGCCGCCCCCGTGCCACCGCTCGTCGTCCCAGGCGTCGTGCTCGTCCATGACGGCGGTCAGCCACAGCGCCAGGCAGTCGATCAGCACCGGCGCCGGGTCGGTGCGGTCGGCGAGCACGGCCTCCAGCGCGCAGGTCTCGGCGGTGCGCCAGCCGGCCGGGCGGCGGGCGCGGTGCAGTTCGACGCGGTGGGCCCAGTCGGTGTCGCCGTCGCGGGTGCCGGAGGTGGCGACGTACAGCACGTCGGGGTGGTCGGCGAGCAGCTGTTCGGCGCGGGTGGACTTGCCGGAGCGGGCGCCGCCGAGCAGCAGGGTGCGGGGGAGTGCCATGCGATCATCCTGCCGGACGGCGCATGCCCGCCTGCGGGCTGGGCACGCTACTCTCGCAACCCTTCAGCAGCGCGACCCGGAGGAGCCCGGCATGGTGTGGACCTGGCGGTACGAGAAGAACGACGGCGCCGTGGTGGCCCAGGACGGCGGCGCCGAGGAGTTCTCCAGCCAGGGCGACGCCGAGACCTGGATCGGCGAGGAGTGGAAGACGCTGCTGGACGACGGCGTCGACCGGGTGGTGCTGGTCGAGGACGGGCGCGACATCTACCCGATGAGCCTGCACGAGGGCTGAGGCCCGGGCCCCCCGCCGGCGTGCGCCGCCGCGCTCACTTCGCCGAGATCACGTGCAGCAGCGCGGCGACGTGCCGGTACGGGTCCTGCTTGCCGGCCCGTTCCTCGGCGTCCAGCAGCTGGCCGAGCTGGCGGCCGTCCACCGGGGCGGCCTCGTCCGGCATGGTGTCGGTGAACACCCGCACCCCGTACCAGTGGTGGACGGGGACGGCGAACCCGGCGAGGGTGGTGGAGAGTTCGGCGAGCCGGTCGGCGCGGGCGGGCAGGCCGAGCCGGTTGGTGTAGCGGGTGGTGTCGAAGGCTTCCTGGCAGGCCCGCCAGTCGCCGGTCAGCCCGGCCCGCATGGCCAGCGCGTCGCCGTTGCGGACCAGCAGCGAGAGCAGCCCGCCGGGGGCCAGGATGCGGGCCACCGAGGCGAGCATCGGGTCCGGGTCGGGCAGGTACATCAGGGTGCCGTGGCAGAGCACCAGGTCGAAGCTGCGCGGCCCGAACCAGCGGCCGACCTGGTGGCCGTCGCCGGTGAGCAGCTGGACCCGTTCGCCGACCTCGGGGGGTTCGGCGGCCAGCGCCTCCTGGAGGACGGCCAGCATGTTCGGGTCCGGGTCGATGGCGGTGACGAAGTGCCCGGCGCGGGCCAGCCGCAGCGCCTGGGTGCCCTCGGCGCAGCCGACGTCGAGGACGCGCAGCGCGGTGCCGAGGGTGAGCTGTTCGGCGAGCTGCCGGGTCACCAGTTCGTGGCGGACCAGGTTGTGCAGTCCGCCGTGCCGTTCCAGCCATTCGCCGGCCCCGCTGTGGTACGGGCCGCCGCGGGCGCGCGGAC